>JAFPWV010000060.1 GCA_017412675.1 Clostridia bacterium | reverse complement strand
CTCGACGGCAGGATCAATGACTTCGGTATGGCCCTTCGCGGCCTTCTCCACGTAGGTGGTATAGTCGCACCGGGAGCAGGTCTGATAAGCGTCCCAACCAACGGCTGTGCAGGAAGGAGCCTGTGCGGGATGATCGATCAGGTCATGATCCAAGGCGGGAATGGTGTCCGTTATGTCGGCGGCACTATGAAAGAGTTTAACGAAGATTGCCTTATAAGTCACGCTGCCCGCCTCTGTGCACGTGGGATCCACCCTTTTATCGACCTGAATGCTTGTGGTGACATCCGTTTCGCTGTAGCCGCAATCGCACTCGATGATCGAGTGTGCCATACTGCGGTCGGCTTCCCATTGGACCTCTTGACGCCAAACGTGATTGGTTTCCTCGTCTCGCCTTGCGCCACAGAGGGAGCACTCCTCCCAATGGTACAGGGAATTGTATGCGGTCTTCCAGTCGTGCCCCAAGATACCACCGTATTCTTTACCGCAACCTTCACAGACAGCTCTTTTCGTACAAGTAGCATTTCCGCCCCAATGTTTTTCATCTAAGTATCTACGGGGATTATTTTTTTCGTAATATGTGCAATCAGGATTATTGCAAGACAGATAATGGTCTTCTGTTAATGAAATGCACAAAGATAATGTGCCCTCATTACAGTATGGGCAAGCATCTCCAGTCTTTAAATCCGCATACGCCACCTGCGCAGGCATCAGGCCCATAACGAGTACCAAGGCCAGCAGGATCAAAAACAGCTTTTTCATAAAAACATCCTCCTTCGGTTGTCTCGAAGGAGGAAAATGGCTCCGTATCGTCCTCCGAGGCATAGTTTTTGCCTCAGAGGTGGTGTCCTCAGAGGACAGATATTCCTTATAAAAGTGTACCCGATTTCCGCTTCCCTGTCAAGGGGTTTTGGAAAATTTTCTTCTTTGTTTTAAGGTTTTTTCCGAATAAAGAAAAAGCCCGGAGGCTCTTTCTCTGCGTTTATCCGAACAGACGGGCGAAAATGTCGGACATCTCGCCGCGCGAGAGAACGTACGGGCTGTTCGCGTAGTTCCCCGCTCCCGCAACACGGTCGAGCAGGACCTCGCGCTCGTCGGCGGGGATCGTGAGCGTGATTCCGGAGGCCTCGGGGATCCGGCTGATCATCTCCTCCGGCGTCGTCCCGAGCGCGTCCGCCAGCTCGCGCGCACGTCGGGTCCCCTCCGCCGTCAGCATGTTGTAGGTGAGGAACGCGCCTTCAAAGACCGCGCATGCCTCCCCGTGCGGATATCCGCGGGAGAGCGTCAGACAGTAGCCGAGCGGATGCGGGAAGCCCGTCCCCGTGGTGTCGATGGCAACCCCGGCAGCCGTCGCCGCGTACGCCAGCCTTGCCCGGTCCTCGGGCGTCCAGCCGGTGCGTTTGTTCTGTCGGAAGAGGATGTCCCAGATCGCGCGGGCGGCATCGAGCGCGGCTTCGGCGGAGGCGGGCGTCGTCTTCGGGGAGAAATAGCTCTCTATAGCGTGGGCCAGCGCGTCGAGGGCGGTGGAGATGGTGTAGCGGTCGGAGAGGGTGGTGGTATAGCGCGGATCGACGAACGATGCCCGCGGATAGGCCGAGACGTCCTTGAACGTCTTCTTCTTCGCGCCGCCGTCGATGGTCAGCACGGAATAGCGGCAGGCCTCGCTTCCGGTCCCGGCGGTCGTGGGGACGGCGATGATCGGCAGGCAGGGCGCGGTCCGCTTCGCCTCGTCGTAGAGATCCATCACGGAGATCGTCGGGTTCGCGGCGTATCCGGCAACGGCCTTCCCGGCGTCGAGCGCGGATCCGCCTCCGATCGCGACGATGAAATCGCATCCCTCGCGGACGGCGAGCTGTCCGGCTTCCCGGCAGTCGAGGGCGGGCGGATTCTCCTTCACGCCGGTCCAGCGGACATAGGTGCAGCCCGCTTTTCCGAGGGTTTCGGCAACGTCGGCAAATGCGCCGCAGGCATCGGCACCGTGTGCGCCGCTCACGATGAGGGCGCGGTGTCCGCAGGCGGCGAAGACTTCGGGATGGTCGGTCAGGCAATGCGCGCCCGTGTAGATCCTGACGGGCTGATATTGGGTAAAGTCCATGAGCTGCTCCGGTTTGTCCCGTCTCCCGAGCGTTTCGGCAGACGGCAGGGTTTTCAGTTTCGCGGATATTCTATCATGTCTCCCCGGGAAATGCAAGAGACCAAACAGCGAACATCCCGCGCGAATTCGGTCGGAAGTTGGCAATAATCGACAAGGCCGCGTTCGGCGGGCAGAAAAAGTCCCCGCCGGACCATCGGGCCTGACGGGGATTCTGTGATTCGTTCCGGTTCAGTTTTTGATCTCGACGTCCGCGTGGTCGACGATGAACTCGTGCACGAGGTCGGAGAGGATCGTCTGGCGGATCAGCGGCTTGTCGTAGACCTTCTCGAACGCTTCGAGGGACTCCATGTCGTAATACTTCGTCGCGTATTCGGTGGCGCGCTTCGTGTATTCGTCCTCGCTCAGGGAGAGGTTTTCCCGCCGCGCGATGGCGTAGACGATCATGTCCTCCTTGACCTTCTGTTCCGCCTCGGCCTTCGCGGTGGTGTAGAATTCCTCCTCGGTCATCCCCTCGAAATAGAGGGAGACGTAGGACGCAAAGTTCAGCCCCATCACCTCGGCGTACGCTTGGTTGGACTCGACCATCGCGTTGTAGAGCTCGCTCACCTCGTCGTCCGGCCACTTGATGACCTCGGTGTTCTCATACACGAGATCCCAGACCTGGCTCGAGACATACTGGTAGTAGATGTCGCGGTAGTAGTCCTCGAGACTCTTGCGCGCCGCCTCCTCGTATTCCGCCTTGGAGCCGTAGCCGAGATACGCCCGCACGAAGTCCTCCGTGTATTCCGGGAGCTCCTGCTCGCAGACCTCGTGGACCGTGATCTCGAAGTGGACGTCCTCGCCGGCATGTTCCGGGAACTGGTAGTAGGGATCCGGGAAGGTCAGATCGACCGAGATCGTGGATTCCGGCATCGCGCCGATGATGGCGTTCTCGAAATCCTCGAAGTAGGTCCCGGAGCCAAGCACGAGTTCCGCATCCTGTTCCTCGCCGCCCTCGAACTCTTCCCCGTCGATCGTCCCGACGTAGTCGATGTACACGGTGTCGCCGTACTCCGCGCCGCGGTCCGTGACGTCGGTCAGGCGGGAGTAATAGGAGCGCGAGGAGAGGATCTGCTGCTCGATCGCCTCGTCGGTCACCTCGATGTGGTAGCCGACGGCGGGGAGGTTCTTGTATTCCGCGAGCTTGATGTACTCGGAAAGATCGTAATTGTATTTCGCTGTCAGAAGGTCGTCCTCGGTCTTTTTGCAGCCCGCGGCACAGAGGCCGAGAGCGAGAAGTGCGAGGGCAAGGGCCAGAATCTTTTTCATGGATCGCACCTGTTGTGTGGTTGATTTTGTCAGAGGTTTATTATATCACAGTTTTCACGCGATTGCAAGAGGTCGGCGGAATTTTCACGCACGCCCGTCCCGGCGGAGCAGGATCCTTGCCGCGGCGCGCGAGGCGATCATGCCGAATGCCCCGTAAATGGCGAGGATGCGCAGGAAGCTGCCGACGATCGACGCGATCTCCGTGGAGGTGACGCCGGAATAGGTGAGGAGAAAGCTGACAAGATACCAGATCTCCGCGAGGACGCGCGAGACGGCGTACGGCAGAACGGCCAGCGCAGCCGCGATGAGGGGGGCGAATTTCGCGCGTCGGCGGGGCGTATCGGCTTCGCGGAAACGTCTGCGCATCGAGAGGATCACCCAGAGTCCCGCGGCGGTGAAGACGGTCTCATAGAGGAATTCGCCGAGGAGCCAGAAGACCGCGATGGTGCCGTAGTCCCCGAGGTTCCCCGAGAGGGAGTCGATGACGAAGCGCGCGGCATAATCGAGGAAGGCGGCGGCGAGGCAGAGGAGGAAGGGCGGCGCGATCTTTCTTCCCCGGTAGGCAAACGCCGTGAGCGCGCCGAGGCCGACTGCGACCCGGAGAGCGGCGATCAGCTCGGCTCCGTAGTCCGCGAGGGAGGCGAGCCACTTCGGACACGCGATATCCGAGGCAGCCGCGGCGGAGAAATACGAGACGGCCCGTCCCGCTGCCGCGAGGAGCAGAAGGACGAAGAAGACGCAGAGGAGCGCCGCACCTCCGTGCCGCTTCGGTTGAGATGGTTGGTTCATGATGTGCTCCCGGTTGTGGGATGGTTCGGATGCCATTATACCAGATTTGCGGGCGGATTTCTTGCGGGAATTGTAAACAGATTGCGCCGCTCAGGCTTTTGCGGGTTTTTCGTACACGCGGACGGCGCATCCGTCAAATCCGACCGGAACGGGGGTCCCGTAGGTGTTCGCGGGACTCGGCGTGACGGCGACGGCGATCTCGTTCTCGCCGGGCACGAGGAGCGAGGTGATCTCGAGCGCGTACGGGCGGAAGAGGATCCTGCCCGCCGCCTTGCCGTTCACCGTGACGTCTCCGGCGTCGTGCATCCCCTCGAAGGTCAGCACGGCACGGCGGCTCTCCGCGGGCGTCCAGTCGAAGCGCATCCTGCCCTCGGCGAGCGAGACGATCTCGACGATCCGCTCCTCCTCCGGCTCCCCGAGCGCGGGCAGGGCGGACGGATCGAATCCGATCACGAGGGCGGCGTGTCCCGGGATTTCGACGGGATAGGCAAATCCGCCGTCGGAGATCTGCCCCGTGAGCGGCTCGATGCTCCCGGTAAAGGGATCGAAGCGGTACGCCGCCTGTGCGAGGGAGGTGACGAAGCGCCCCCGGATCGCGTCCAGCCCTTCGTTGATGAAGGAGAAAAACTCGCAGCCGGATTTCGACATGTGGGTGAAGCGCAGATTGCCGCGGGTCTCCCCGTCGAAGAAGTGCGGGCGTTCCTTTTTGACTTTTGCGAGATACCCGGCAAAATCCGATCCGCGGTAGAGATGCCCGCCGTGGACCTCGAATTCACCGAGCTTGGTGACGATCTCCGCGTTGAGGCGCAGACGCCCTTCGATGAGGACCGTGTCGAAGTGATAGCGGTCGATCACGACATGTCCGTCGTCGTCGATATGCGCGCGCTCCATGAAATCCTCGAGGGAGAGGTAGTGGAAGGAGCGCATCTCCCGGTAAAGATCCTCGACCGGCTTCACGGGGGTGTGCTCCGGCGAGCAGAGGACCGCGGCCTCCGGATTGTCCGAGCCCGTCGCGTTCAGCCACGACATGCGCTTGATGTACCCGGCGAGCCTGCGGTAGTCCTTCCACCACACCGACGCGGGTCCGACATCCGGCGGCCTTTCCCCGGATTGCAGGGGCGTGCGGAGCGAATAATAAAAGGCATGCGGAATGATCCACGAGGTCCCGCGCGCAAAGAGGAAGTTGAGCGTCCACATCATTTCGTCCGGCGGGAAGTTCCACGGATTGCCGCGCTCCCCGCATACGCCGAAGGCCTCGACGGACGAACGGGAGAGCCCACGATGGCGCGCGGCGTCGGCGGCGGATTTTGCAAGGATCGAATCCGGCGAGGTGAGCTCCGTCCCCGGTTCGACCATGCGCCAGACGAGGTCCTGTCCGGGGATGTCGAAATATTTCAGCGTGTCGCAGTCGCCGGATGCCGCCGGATGGCCCATCAGAGCGATCCCGTGTTCGCGGCACCAGCGGGAGAGCGGCGCATAGAACGCTTCCCCGAGGCGGCGGCGGACCGTTTCGGCGTGGATATGTTCGGCTTCGCGGCGGAGCTTCTTGTCCTCCGGATCGAACAGGAGCGCGGCGAGATGGGAGAAGTCCCCGCCCGCCTCGAAGAAGTCTTCGATCATGTCGTAGGACCACGGGATCCCGCCGTCGAGATGTGCACAGCGGCCCGTGACGGACGGCTCGTCGGTGAAGAAGCCGATGACGGTCTGTCCGAAGTATTCCCCGAGCGCGGCGTAATACTTCTCGTGCGTGTGCCGGAGGAAGCACGCCGTCGCCATGGGATTGAAGAGGTCTGCGGCTTTCGGCGCGTTCGGGCGTCCGTCGTCCTCATCGGGAGCGAGGCCCCGGATCGTGCCGCCGGTGTAGCCGAGCACGAGCAGATACGGCTGCCAGTCATCCTCCGCGCCGCGCGGGCGATCGAGCTTCACCTCGGCGAGCTTCCCTTCCCGGAACCGGAGCCACAGCCGGAACTGCGAATCCTCGTCCCCGGGGATCGGACTGCCTTCGGGTACGGCGTAGAGTCGGCGCGCGGCAAACCGGGGTTCCTCCCGGACGACCTCGCCGTGTGCCGAGCCGGAGGGATACATGCCCTCGTCATAGAGGATCACGAGCATGAAGCGGCGCTTCGCCTCCTCGCAGACGGTCTTCACGAGGTCCAGATACGCCTCGGAGAGATAATCGACGCCGCTCATGCCGAGGCGGGGATGGATGACGACGCCGTCGATCCCCTTGCGGTGGAACGAATCGAGCTGGCGGACGAGCTCCTCCTTATCGAGCGTATCGTTCCAGAACCAGAACGGCATGGGGGAGAAGGCCGGACCGGGGCTCAACCAAATGTCGCGGATGATATCGAACATGGGAATACTCCTCTTGGATACGGAAGATAGCCTTATTATACTCCAAACCGGCGCAAAATGCAAGGAAGCGGACGAAAGAAGACGGGACGAACAGGAAAAAAGGGTGTTTTTTGCCTTTTTCATTGACATCCGCCTCTGAAACATGTATAATGGATAACGTATATAGATGATTCCCGAAAGGATCGACAGTATGAAAAAACTCTCCAAAGGCAAAGTGTGGTGCTTCGCCGTCGGCCAGTTCGGCTGGTCGGTGCTCGCCGCCCTCATTTCCAGCTGGCTCGTCAACTATTATCAGCCGGACGAGACCGCCATCGCGGACGGTCAGACCCTCTTCATCCCGCAGGGCCGCGTTATTCTCGGTATCCTCACCGTTCTCGGCGCGATCACCGCGTTCGGGCGCATTTTCGATGCGATCACGGACCCGCTCGTCGCCTCCTCCTCCGACAAGTGCAAGTCAAAGGACGGACGCCGCATCCCCTTCATGCGCCTCGCCGCGATCCCCTTCGCGCTCACCTGCATCCTGACCTTCTGGTCCCCCGTGAACGGAACGAGCTGGGTCAACGCGGTGTTCCTCTTCGTCATGATCACGCTCTTCTATCTCTTCATGACGATGTACTGCACGCCGTACAACGCCCTGATCCCCGAGCTCGGCGCGGTGCAGGAGACCCGGATGCTGATCTCGACGGCGATCTCCTTCACCTACATCGCCGGTATGGCCATGGCCTACGTCGCGCCCGTGGTCTGGGGGATGTTTGAGAACTTCCTGCCCCGTGTCACCGCGATCCGCGTGACCTTCACCATCATGAGCCTCATCGGCCTCGTGTGCATGTTCGTCCCGGTCTTCACGATCCGGGAGAAGGACTACGTCGACGCCAAGCCCGCCGAAGGGACCGCGCTCCATTCGCTCGCCGCGACCTTCAAGAATCACGATTTCCGCATCTTCGTGGCGTCCGACATCGCTTACTTCCTCGGCATCACGATGTTCCAGACCGCGCTTCCCTTCTTCGTCACGTCCCTGCTCGGCCTTGACGAGAGCATGTCGACGGTGTACTTCGTTTTGATGACAGCCCTCTCCGTGCTCTTCTACATCCCCGTCAACAAGCTGACGCCGAAATTCGGCAAGCGCAAGCTGATCCTCTTCGCGTTTGTCGTCTTCACGGTGAGCTTTCTCTACACGGCGGCGTTCGGCAAGAGCCTTCCGATCCCGCCGGCCGTTCAGGGCTATCTGCTGTGCGTCCTCGCCGCGCCTGCCATGGCGATCTTCGGGATCCTGCCGCAGGCTGTGGTCGCGGATATCGCGGAATGCGACGCGATCGAGACGACGGAAAACCGCGCGGGCATGTTCTACGCGGCACGGACGTTTGCCTTCAAGCTCGGCCAGTCCATCGCCATGCTGATGGTGACGGCGTTCGCAACGATCGGGACCGGCGGCCTCGGCTACCGGATCACCGCGATCGCGGCGGCATGCGTCTGCCTCCTCGGCGGCATCCTGTTCTTCTTCTACAACGAAAAGAAGATCTACGCAAAGATCCTGCGGAAGGAATAATCCACGGAAAACAAAATCGGGCTGCCGCCAAAAGCCGCAGCCCTTTTTGCGTTTATTCGGTCCTCTCCCCGACGCGCTCGTACGCGATGCCGCCCGTCTCCCCGAGGATGGCGCGGACCCGGTCGCCCGATGAGACGGTCCCGCCGAGCATGGCTTCTGAAAAGCTGTCCTCGATACGCCTCGTGATCGCTCGACGGAGGGGACGCGCGCCGTAGACGGGATCGAACCCTTCCCGCGCGAGGCTTTCGATCACATCCTCGCCGAACTCCACCGAGATGCCGAGCCCTTCGATCCGGGCGCGCACCTCGTCGAGCATCAGGGACGCGATCTTTGCGATATCCCGGTCGGTGAGCTTGTTGAAGACGATCACCTCGTCGACGCGGTTGAGGAATTCCGGGCGGAACGTGCGCTTGAGCGCCTCCGTGATCCCCGCGCGCATCTTTGCGTTTTCCGCGTCCGCGTTCGCCGCGTCGACAAAGCCGAGGCGCTTCGGCTCGGTGATCCCCTGCGCGCCGACGTTCGAGGTCATGATGACGACGGTGTTGCGGAAATCGACATGACGCCCGCGTGAATCGGTCAGGCATCCGTCCTCGAGGATCTGCAGAAGGATGTTGAAGACGTCGGGATGCGCCTTTTCGATTTCGTCGAAGAGGACGACCGAATAGGGCTGCCGCCGCACGCGCTCCGTGAGCTGACCGCCGTCGTCATACCCGACGTAGCCGGGCGGCGAGCCAATCATCTTCGAGACGCTGTGCTTCTCCATATACTCGGACATGTCGACCCGGATCATCGCGGCGGCGTCTCCGAACATCACGTCCGCGAGCGCCTTCGAGAGCTCGGTCTTTCCCACCCCGGTCGGCCCGAGGAAGATGAAGGACCCGATCGGACGGCGCGGATCCTTGAGCCCCATGCGTCCCCGGCGGATCGCCCTTGCGACGGCGTCGACCGCGGCGTCCTGCCCGATGATGCGCTCCTTCAGGATGCGGTCGAGATGAAGCAGCCGCTCGGATTCCTCCTCGGCGAGCCGCTTGACCGGGATGTGCGTCCACGCGGTCACGATCTCGGTGATGTCGTCCGCATCCACCGCGCCGGCCTCGGTCTGCTGCGCGCCGGATCTGTGCGCTGCGATGTCGTCGGTGAGCCGCTTTTCCTCATCCCGGAGCCGCGCCGCGCCTTCGTAATCCTCTCCGAGGATCGCCTCCTCCTTCTCCGCCGTCACATGCCGGAGCTTTTCTTCGAGCTCCTTCACGTCCGGCGGCGGATTGAATCCCGCGATGCGCTTCCGGCTCGCCGCTTCGTCCACGAGGTCGATGGCCTTGTCGGGGAGATACCGGTCTCCGATGTACCGCACGGACAGCGCGACTGCCGCCCGGATGGCCTCGTCGGTGATCTTCAGCTTGTGATGGGCTTCGTATTTGTCCCGCAGACCGAAGAGGATCCGCTCCGCCTCTTCCGCCGACGGCTCACCGACCGTCACGGACTGGAAGCGGCGTTCCAGCGCGGCGTCCCGCTCGATGTGCTTGCGG
>JAFPWV010000059.1 GCA_017412675.1 Clostridia bacterium | reverse complement strand
TGAATTCTGAATTTCCGATTCCGCTTTACTGTCCGGAGACGTATTCTCCCGCAGCCGACAATGCGCTCTTCATCGCTTCCTCCGGCGCTTGTCCGAGGACGTAATACGCATACAGGAACGCGCCGAGGAACGTGTCTCCCGCGCCCTTCAGCCGGATCACCGGCCGCTTTTCCGTCGGGAAGAAGACCGTCTTCATCGTCCTGCCGTCCCATGCGCGGCTCGTGAGCATCGCGCCGTCCCCCGCCATCGTCGTGATGACGTTCTCGATCCCCAGCGATTCCGCCGCCCGCCGGAGATCGTCGGTGTCCGCGTCCTTCGGGAGCTCCGCCAGCACGGCCAGCTCCTCCCGGTTCGGCTTGATGAGATCGGGGACGATGTCCGCGTTGACGGCATGTCCGAGGGCTTCTCCGTCGCAGTCGAGGACCGCCGTGATCCCGCGCTGCTTCGCCAGTCCCACGAGGACCGCGGGCGCGGATTTCGGCACATCGGACGGGCAGCTCCCGGCGATCACGAGCACATCGCCCGGCCCGAGATCCCGGAGGCATTCCTCGGTGATCTGCGGGAACCGGTCCCCGATGGGAGTGCCGGGCGCGTTGATTTCGAGGGACGTCCCACGGTCCGGAATGAGCGAGACGTTCGTGCGGGTATTTTCGCGGATCGGGACCGCCGTGACGGGGATCCCCTCTTCCGCGAGCAGGCGGGCAAGCATGTCCCCTGTCGGTCCGCCGAGCGGCGCCACCGTGCGGAGGTTGAAATCGCGTCGGCCGTCCTTTCCGGCGCATCGCAGCAGCGCGCGGGACACGTTGATGCCCTTGCCGCCGGCGGAAATTTGATGCTCCCGCGTGCGGTTCAGCCCGACGGTGACCGCCCGGGCATGGTATTCGATATCCAGCGCGGGAGAAAGGGTGAGGGTGCAGATCGTCATCATGAATACTCCAAAGAGTCAGGAGGGAAAGCAAATTCAGAATTCAGAATGCAGAATGCAGAATGGAACAGGGAGCATCCATCATTCTTAATTCTTAATTCTGAATTCTTAATTCCTCTTTATCCTATCGTATCTAAGTTCATCGCGTATTTCGCGTTCTGCTCGATGAATTCGCGGCGGGGTTCGACCTTGTCGCCCATCAGCGTGGAGAAGATCTCGTCGCAGAGGCGGGCGTCCTCGATGTCCACGCGCAGAATCGTCCGCTGCTCGGGATCCATTGTCGTGTCCCAGAGCTGTTCCGGGTCCATTTCGCCGAGACCTTTGTACCGCTCGATGTCGACGTTCCCGCCGAGCTCGGCGACGATCCGGTCACGCTCCTCGTCGGAGTAGGCGTGCCGCTCGATCTTCTGGCCCTTCCGGATGCGGTAGAGCGGCGGCTGCGCGAGAAAGACGTGGCCCTCCTCGATGAGGGGCTTCATGTGGCGGAAGAAGAAGGTCAAGAGCAGCACCTGGATGTGCGAGCCGTCGACGTCCGCGTCGGCCATGATGATGATCTTTCCGTAGCGGAGCTTCTGCATGTCGAACTCGTCGCCGATGCCGCAGCCGAGCGCCTGAATGATCGGGATCAGCGACTGGTTGCCGTAGACCTTGTCGATGCGGGTCTTTTCGACGTTCAAGACCTTGCCGCGGAGGGGCAGGATCGCCTGGAACCGCGATTTCCGCGCCGATTTGGCCGATCCGCCTGCGGAATCTCCCTCCACGAGGAAGAGCTCGGTGAGATCGGAGCGCTTTTCCTGGCAGTCGGCGAGCTTGCCGGGCAGGGAAGAACCGGTCGAGAGGACGCCCTTGCGGCTGGCTTCTCTCGCTTTCCGCGCGGCTTCGCGGGCCCGCTGGGCGACGACGGATTTTTCGACGATGGTCTTTGCGATGGAGGGATTCTCCTCGAAGAACTCGGAGAGCTTTTCGGTGACGATGTTGTCCACAATGGAGCGGACCTCGGAGTTGCCGAGCTTGGCCTTCGTCTGGCTCTCGAACTGGGCGTCGGGGAGCTTGACCGAAACGACTGCGCAGAGGCCCTCGCGCGCGTCCTCGCCGGAGAGACGTTCGGTATCCTTGAGCGAACCGATGCGGTGGGCGTAATCGTTCAGGACCCTGGTGATCGCCGTCTTGAAGCCGGTCTCGTGCGTGCCGCCGTCGATGGTGGACATGTTGTTGGCGAAGGTGACGATGGTCTCGGTGTAGCTGTCGTTGTACTGCATCGCGATCTCGGCGGTGATGTCGCCCTTCTCGGCCTTCATGTAGATCGGCTCGGGGTGGATCACGTCGACGTGCTTCGCGTGGTTGAGGTGCTCGACGAACTGGCGGATGCCGCCATCATATTTGAGGTCGTATTCGACGGCGCGGCTGCTCTTTCGGATCTCTTCGTCGTCCTCGTCCTCGAAGCGGATCTCCTCGACCGTGGATTCCTCGGAATCGGGGAGCTCTTCTCCGGATTCGTCAGCCTCGTCGGTATTGGCCTGCTCTTCGGATCCCGCGGCCTCTTCCGGTGTTCCGGAGGCGGCTGCAGCAGCTTCGAGGAGGCGGCGGATGTCGGGATCCTCCGCGTCGACCGAATAGGAGAACGGCTTCGAGAGGAGGTCGTCCTCTTCCTCGGTGAGCTTGCGTTCGTCGCGCAGAATGATCCGGATCCCGGCGTTCAAAAAGGCCTGTTCGCGCAGGCGCGTGAGCAGAACGTCGGCGTCGAACTCCGTCGTGTCGGTGAAGATCTCCGGGTCGGGCTTGAAGCGGACGTAGAGGCCGTGCTTGCCCATCGAGGAGCCCTCGTGGGTGAATTCCCGGGCGATGAGACCGCGCTCGAAGCGCATGGTGTACCGCTCGCCCTCGTAGCAGTTGTCGACCTCCATCCACTCGGACAGCGCGTTCACAACCGACGCGCCGACGCCGTGCAGACCGCCGGAGATCTTGTATCCGCCGCCGCCGAACTTGCCGCCCGCATGCAGCACGGAAAAGACCACCTCGAGCGTCGGCCGGCCTACCTTGTGATGGATCTGCGACGGGACGCCGTAGCCGTTGTCCTGGACCGATACGGATCCGTCCGGGTGCAGGATGACTTCGATCCGGTCGCACCGGCCTGCCATCGCCTCGTCGATCGAGTTGTCCACGATCTCGTACACCAGGTGGTGAAGGCCGCGCTGCGACGTCGTCCCGATGTACATGCCGGGACGCTTACGCACCGCCTCGAGACCCTCGAGCACCTGGATCTGATTCTCGTCGTAATTCGCGTTTTCAATATTCTTTTCGATTTCGTTAGCCATTGAATACTCCGTATCTATAAAAGGGGAACGGTCGCTTTCTTAGAAGAAAGCTCCGCAAAGAATTTTAGACTTGTTTCGCGTGAAACAAATCCGATATCGACCCGCCGCATGACTGCCGCGTGACATAGTTTCTCTTCCCGGAAGCAGGCTGCATCAGCGAAACAATCTTTTCCCAAAGCCGGAAAGTTTTTGAGAAGGGAGTCCGGACCCCGCCTTTGACCCTTTCACCTCTCACCCCGTCCTCCCCACGATCGCGCTCGTCGAGATGTGGGTGAAGATCACTTCCGAATCCGTGACGACGAAGGTGCGGGGGAGGTCGTCCCCGGCGGTGGCGGTGCGGCCCTCTTTTTCCGCATGGCGGAGAAAAGCGCGGTTGACGGCGGAATCGGCATGCCCGTCCATGTCAAAGACGCCGATGACGGAGCCGCTGCGGACAAGACGTCCGCCTCCGATGTGGATGATCATCCGCTCATCCTCAGCCGTTCATGCGCATCGGCATGACGAAATAGAGGAAGAGGTCGGCGTCCGGATCGATCTCGCGCGGCGTATCCACATCGAGGTCGCGTTCGCCGTAGACGGCCGGATCGGGCCGCTGATCGAGGAAATCGGTGCCGGTCGAGGGTTCGATGATGACGCCCATAAGGGGCGCGTTGAGGCGGATGCGCAGACGGTCGCAGGTCACGGGGCAGGCCTTCAGGGCGTCGAGGAAGAATTTGCAGTTGAAGCCGATCGAAAGCGGGTTGCCGTCGATCGCCGCGGGGACCTCTTCGTGCACCGATCCGCCCGCGGACACGGACGAAACGGAGACCCTGTTCCCGCTGAATTCCAGCTTCACATACGTCCGGCCGCTCGCGCCGAGCTTATCCTCCGTCACGATGGACGCGCGCTCAAGGGCGGAGAGCAGCTCCTCGCGGGAGACGTAGGCCTGCGTGGCGTAGCTCTTCGGGAAGAGGCGCTCGTAGGCCATGTATTCCGTGTCGAGCATACGGGTAAAGATGTAGATCCCGTCGATCTCGAAGATGATGTTCTTGCGCCCGATGATGACGGTCACCTCGTCCTCCGTGTCGCGCAGGAGGCGGAGGAGATCTCCGAGGAACTTGCCCGGGATGATCATTTCGGCCTTGATGTCGGGATCGATCCCGTCGAGGATAGCGCGCGCCGCGGAAAGGCGGTTCCCGTCGCAGCCGACGACTGTGAGCCGACCGTTTTCGAGACGGAAGAGGGCGCCGTTGAAGGCAGCGCGCTGGTCGTTCTGGGCGACTGCGAAGACGGTTTCGGAAATCAGGGCTTTCAGCTTGCGCTGGGCGATCCGGATCCGGTTCTCACCCACGAATTTCGGCATCGTGGGGAATTCCTCGCCGGGGGATGCGGTGATCTCGAACTGCGAATAGCCGCCAGAGATCGTCACGCGGCCGCGCTCGTCGATGTCGAGGGTGACCTCTCCGTCCGGGAGTGCGCGCACGATCTGGAGGATCTTCGAGGTGTTCAGCACATAGAGGCCTTCCTCGTAGATCGCGCATTCCACCATCGTGCGGAGTCCCTTTTCGAGGTCGAACGCGGAGATACGGCAGACGTTCTGGTCCTCGCCGTCATAGTCACCGAACTTCGGATTCGGCGGGCACTCGAAAAGGAGGCCTTCAACCGTGGCGAGGGTGTTTTTGGTGGTCGAGATCCCGGCCGCCGGAACGATGGCGGAGAGGAGTTTCTGTTTGTCAAAGGTAACTTTCATGATGACCTCCAGGAGTGAGATGGGAATGAAGAATGAAGAATTAAGAATTCAGAATTAAGAATTCAGAATTAAGAATTCAGAATTGAGGAAGAAACCGCAGGCGGTTTCAGAATAAAAACAGGTCTAACATTTTTCCGCTGCACCCATTGCCTCGACGGAGTCGAAAGGGCTGACACGCACAAACTGCATCTTCGGCGTTGAGCGTTTTGCTTGCGATTTCGGCTTCCTGACGTGGAACTGGCCCCTGTAATCTAACGTGCGAAAGGCGAGATAGAACTTGTTCCATCCGCCGTGGGACCAAACGAACTTGAGCAAAGGTGCAGAATCGCCAAGGTACGCACGTTGAGGGTGGATTCCCGGCCGGTTTCACCTCGTGAAACCGAGGGAACAGGCCTTGGGCCGGGGTGATTCACAAGAGGGCCGCCCGGTTTCAACTCGTTGAAACCGAGTCCTCATTGTGCGCCAGCCGCGCAGGCGAAAAAAACGATGGATTCAGCGAGTACATCCCCGCAAACGTTCGTGCGCAGGCAAAATGAGCGACCCGCTCCTCGCGGGCTTGCAAAGTGAGCCCGCTATGTGTCTCCTGGCACCGCCCGGTCTTCGCGGGCTTGCGAAGTGAGCCTGCCACCTGTCTCCGGGCACCGCCCTCGCGCGCGCGATAGAGAGAGATGAGATAGAAGTGATAATAAGAATAAGCAGAAGAAGCAACCGTAGGGGGTGTGATTTTTTGGGAAAAGTGCGGATCCCGGCGTGCAGGATGGCAGGTCCTTCCAGACGGCGGCGGGAGGAAAATCCCGCTCTTGAAGGATATTTCAGGCACGGACGCGGCGATGCAGGATCGGGCGAATCGGCGGATCGGCACGCGGGATTTCCGGGAAAGGGCGCTGAAAAACGTGGGAAAAGCGCCGGTTTTTTCCGATCCTTCTCCACAGCCGCCAACAGGCTGCCGGAAGGGGATCGCTGCTCTGTCCGCGTCGGGGGCGTGGGATCGGAGGAGGCGGTTTTCCACAGTTTCCCTGTGGACGTATCCTCCTTCGGAAAACCCGGCGTTTGCCGCGGGATCCGGCGGAGAGCGGAATCTTTGTCAATTTGCGGCGCGAAAGTTGAGGTTTCGTCAAAACGGGGCGCCGCGGGAGGGCTTTCCGGGCGTTTTCCACAGGGCCCGATTGGAAGGAATTGCCGTTCGGCGGGGAGATGCGGGGGCGTGAAGGCCGCATTCAGGCGGAATCCCGCGCGTTCTGCGACGGATGGAGCAAGATTTCCACAGAAGTTTTCCACAGGCTGTGGAAACATTGGGGGGAAAACCAAGCGGATTTCGCGGGGTTTTGCGAGGGCAGAGCCTGCGGAGGAGGGGGTGTGGGAAAGATGTGGAAATGCTTTTGCTAAGAGAATGATAAGTCAGGAGGGCGGAATTGGAAAATTCAGAATTAAGAATTCAGAATTCAGAATTGAGGTAGAAACCGCAAGCGGTTTCAATCAAATTCAAAGCCGAACAATTTCCTGTTGCACCTTTGCGGGGACAAGTCTGACGAGGCAAGCTGCATCTTCGGCGATGAGCGTATTGCTTGCGTTTCCAGCTTCCTAACGCGGAACTGGCCCCTGTAATCCTGAAATGACACCGCGTTATGCCCCATTGGACGGCGCTTCCGAAGTAGACATGAGGTTGAACCTGAGGAGGGTGGATTCCCAAGGCGGGAACGGCCTTGGGGGCCGGGTGATTGACAAGAGGGCCCGACCCGAGGGTCCTCTTGTCTGCCAGCCGCGCAGGCGAAAAAACGAGTGATTTCGCTGAATATCCCCGCAAACGTTAGTGTGCAGGCAGAATGAGCGACCCGCTCTTCGCGGGCATGCCAAGGCGAGTTCGTCTCCTGCCCGCGGAGGCTCCCCGCTGTCTCCGCGGCACCGCCCGGTTAATTTCCCTGCTTGATTTCCTTCATCAGTTCCCCGACGGTGGCTTCAAAGACCGCGTCGGAGGAGAGCTCGCTTTCGACCTTCCCGATGTTCGAGTGCACCGTGGAATGGTCGCGGTTGAAATACACCCCGATCTGCGGCAGGGACGCGCTCGTCATGTTCCGCACGAGATACATCGACACGTTGCGCGCCGTCTGGATGTTCTTCTTCCGGTCCTTGCCGAGAATGTCGTCCGGGCCGACGCCGTAATGCGCCGCGACGTCCGCGATGATGCGGTTCACCGTCTCCGTGACGGGCTCCGACGCGTGCAGGTATTCCGGGACCGTGCGCAGCACCATCTCCATGTTGATCGGGTCGCCCGAGAGCAGGTGCTTCATCGCGAGCTTCTTCACTACGCCCTCGAGCTGGCGGATGTTCTCCTGTAAATTCTGCGCGAGGAAGTCGATCACCTCGAGGGGGACCTCCATGTCGCTCTGATTGATCTTGTCCCTCAAAATCGCCATGCGCAGCTCGTAGTCCGGGGGCTGGATGTCGACGAGGAGCCCGGCTTCGCAGCGCGTCCGGATGCGCTCCTCGAGGGCGGTCAGCTCCTTCGGCGGCCGGTCGGAGGTCAGAATGATCTGCTTCTTGTCCTCGTAAAGGGCGTCGAAGGTGTGGAAGAATTCGGTCTGGGTGCTGTCCTTTCCCGCGATGAACTGGATGTCGTCGATGAGGAGCATGTCCAACGTGCGGTATTTCTGCCGGAATTCGGCGGTCTTGCCGGACTGGATCGACTTGATGAGCTCGTTCATGAATTCCTCGGCCTTCACATAGACGACCTTGAGGCGGGGATCCCGGTTCATCGCGCGGTTGGCGATCGCGTACATGAGGTGCGTCTTGCCCAGCCCAGAGGCACCCCAGATAAAGAGCGGGTTGATCTTCATGCCCACGTTGTCCGCGACCCGCAGCGCGGCGGCATGCGCGAAGTGATTGGACCGACCGACGATGAAGTTTTCAAAGGTGTAGTCGTCGTTGAGGCTGGGACGCGCCGGGGCGGGATCTTCCCGGTTTTCCTCGTCCTCCGTCTGCGGCGCCGGTTTCTTCTCCGCCTTGCCCGTCTTTTTCGACGGCGTCGGGCGGGAGGCGTCGGATTCGCGGGAGGGATCGGCGGAGTCGTTTTTCAGCCGCCGGATCACGACGGGCGGGGGCAGGAGTTCGTCGTCCTCTCCGACGCTGTCCGCATCCACGATCTCGGTGCGGATGAAGGGTTCTTCCGCCGCGGCGGCAAGGGGGGGAGCGAGGGAGGGATCGACGGTGATTGAAACGGTCGGGGAATAGCCGATGACTTCTTCGAGGGAATCACTGATAAAGTCCAGATACCGTTCGGTGAGGACGGACTGTTTCATTTTATTTTCGCAGGCGATCGCGGCGGAATTGGCGTCGAGGGAGGCCAGTTTTACGAGGCCGAACCAGAGCTCGAAGGACTGATTCGAGCCCTCCCAGCGGCGGCGCATGGACACGATAGTCGCCTGCCAGATCCCCGAGAGCTCGGCTTCGCTGTAGAAGTCCATGGGTCCTCCGGAATGGCGGTTTTGAAATTTTTATACATTAAATATATATCCGATATATTATACCACAAAATTGTGGGAATGTCAAGGGGTGGTGAGGAGTTGAAAAGGGTGCGAAGTTAAGAATTCAGAATTCAGAATTCAGAATTAAGAATTGGGCCGGGCCGGACATTTTTCCCGCTTTTCTTTCGGCGGGGGCGGCACGATATGTGTCATTCCGAGGACTGAATTTCCGCAGGCGGAAACTCCTGTGACGTGGAAATCTCTCCGAACCGGAGACCATAGGCAGAGCATTGGTGACAATGTCATGTACAGCAGATCCGTCATGGTCCCCGGTTTCCGTCGTGCTCACCAGTATTGGAGAGATTGCCACGTCGCGATTCTTGGGAATCGCTCCTCGCAATGACAAGCGGAAGTTGGGCAGTGCAGACAACCGGCACCAATCTCGTGAAAAAGTACGGATTGCCACGGGCTGCGCCTTCGCAATGACACATCAAGGACAGCTCACCGCCGAAGGTGTAGCGGAAAATGTTCGTCTCGGTCCAATTCTTAATTCTGAATTCATCATTCCGAATTCCCCTGTTGAATTTCCTCCCCGCTTATGATACAATACAGCCAGATCCATTCCTCGGAGGTCAATATGAAACAGCGTGTCACCTGGGAGGCGCCGAAGACGTCGCGGGCATACCTGCATCCGTCGGGCGCGGAGCGTCTCGTGAGCGTTTACCCCGATTTCAAAATCACCGATCTCGACCTGAACGACAACGGCCGGCACTACAATCAGCCGGGCTTCGGCGTGCATCTGCTCTTCGGGTCCGAGCCCGCGGACTGCGACATGGAATGCACCCGCTGGAAAAAGCCGACGGGCGGCGTGCCGATCTATACCCTCTTCAACCGGGATCCGGAGAACGGCTGCGATCTCACGTTCACCGCATTCTCCTCCCCCGACCGCGTGCCGTTCACATATGGGGAGCTCGTTGTCTCGAATCCCGGAAATACGGCCGTCACGGGGACCGTTGGGATTATGCCGCGATACAACAAGACCGACCATTACCTCACCGGGCTGCACGACACGGGCTACGAGCCGTATAACCCGACCGTCGGCGAATGGTATCTCTCCTGGCTGCATCCGTTCGTCGTGGGAGAGGACCCTCTCACGGCCGCCTCGGACGCCTTCGGGTGGGTGAAGATCCTGTCGGCTGTATGCGGCCGGGCGGACGGGAATGTGCGCTGGATCTCGCGGGACGAGCAGAAGAACCGCTTCCGCGCGCACGACTATTTCCGCTTCGATTACCGGCTCGCTCCCGGGGAATGTGCCGCTCTGCGCTTCGTGATGCGCCGGGACGCCCCTGAGAAGGCCGGAGACGCATCCGGACGGGAGGAATATGTTCCGGAGTACGAAGACGCGAAAAAGGCCGCTCTCGCGTATTGGAGGGGCATTCAGGAGAAGGTGACCGTCCTGCCGGATGCCGACGGGCTCGAGGACCTCTTCCGGCACAACATCGCCGTATCGATGCAGATGCTCCAGCGGTACCGGAAGTGCAAGGACCCCGACGCGATCTATGCCCGGCAGGGGGACGTCGGACGGTTCATCTGGATCTGGGAGGCCGTGCACTATCTCACGATGCTGGACTGCGTGGGCCTCTCCGAGTACGTCACGGACGCCTACCGCATGTGGATCAAAAACTGGCAGCGCAAGGACACCGCGGACCCGCTCTACGGGCTCTTCGACGACCCGTATGTGAAGTGGGACAACGCGAACGGGGCGGCGCTCTGGGGCATGGGACACCATCTTCTGACGCGGGACGACGCGGCCCTCTTCGAGGAATTCAAAGAACCCATGCTGGCCGCGCTCGCGTACATCCAGTCGCGGAGAGATCCCGCGAAGGCCGCCGAGGGAGAAGTCAAGGGCCTCTTCACGTCCGGGAAGGCGTCGGACTGGGGCGAGGTCGGGCAGCATTGGACCTACACCGACGCCGTGAACGTCTGGGGGATCGGGTTCATGGCGGACGCGTTCGAGCATTTCGGCGCGCCGGAGGCCGGAAGGATCCGGGAAATCTACGGGGAATACCGGGACGTCGTCGTCGGCGTGATGGAGCGCTTCGCCGAGGAGCACCGCGGGGAGAGGGCCTACAACATGCCGCACATCCTCGGGACGCCGTTCGAGGAGAGCTACAACCATTGCTTCTCGACGGACGGTGCGCCGTATCTGATCCGCCTCGGCTTCATGGATCCGGAATCCGAGCTCTTCGAGCAGATGGAGGCCTTCTACCGCGAGATCGGGATGCTGGACGACGAGCACGGGCTCGCCTCGCGGATGACGAACGACGACTGCGGGTCTCCCGGGCTCTACGGGAACGTGTATTACACCGGGGTCGCCGAGATCTGCTGGATTGAAGCGTGGAAGCGCCGCGGGGAGCGGGAGAAGGCCGAGCGCTATCTCGACGGGGTGCTCCGCTACAACATCACGCCCGAGTACCTTGTCTCCGAGCGGTACTGCTCCGCGGATCCGTGGTTCACGCCGTGGCAGCCGAACGGGTCGGGCGCGGGACGGCTGAACGCGTTTTTGATGGAATACTATGGGGTGAGGAGAATTCAGAATTAAGAATTCAGAATTCAGAATGAACAGCGAAGAGTGAAGAGAGAACAGAAAAACGGTCGTGAAGCTGCATCAAATACAGCCGCACGACCGTTTGATTTTTTACTTTGGAAACCCGCGAGGGTTCCCTACCTTAACAGTTAACTGTTAACCGTTAACTGTTCACTCTTTTTTAGTGCTTCTTCTTGGAAATTGCGAAGCCGGCGAGGGAAACGACCGCAGCGACGGCAGCAGCAACACCGAAGTCGAAGGTGTTCGGGGACTGGGTCTCGGCCTTGTCGCCGAAGAGGGTAACTTCGGAAACCTGGAAGAGGTTGGCCGGGGTAGCAGTCGCGTTGAACTTCACATAGGAGACGCCTTCCGCGGTGCCTTCGCCCACATAGTAGGTGAAGTTGGTCTCCTCGAAGAAGGAGTCATCGCCGGAAGCGAGCACGGTCCAGTTCTCACCGTCAGCGGAGACGGAGATCGTCCAGTCGCTCGGGGAACGGCCGTTGTAGTCGGCGTTGTCGTTCGCGGTGGCCATGGTGAAGCCGGTGATGTCATAGGTGCCATCGAGCTTCGCAATGGATTCGACCGGGAATTCGTTTGTGCAGAACTTCGTGGAGGTTTCGCCGTCCCAGAGGTTCTCAGCGCCTTCACCGCCGAAGCCGTTCGTGCCGGAGACGAATTCGTAGCCGGTGATGATG
>JAFPWV010000058.1 GCA_017412675.1 Clostridia bacterium | reverse complement strand
TCAGGCCGTGGCGGTTGGCCTGCGAGAGGTACATGTAGACCCGTTCGCGCTCGGGATCGGAAAGGCCCATGTAGAGCTTGCCATTATCAAACATACTTGCAAATCCTCCGTGCTGTCCCCTCTCGGGGGTATTCTTATACACTATATATTATACCGATTTCCGCGCGGAAGTCAAGCGGGCGGAGCGAAAAAACGCGATTTTCGCTGCAAACCGTTCCGCATCACGCCGTCTCTGAGGGGACCCGGACTCACAATCCGCTTGTGATTCCGCCTTCCATCTCACAATCCGTTTGTGAATTTACTGATAAAAACTTCCCCGCAACCTTGCAATCCCCGCCGGACTGTGGTATAATTTTTCCGTATGGGTATGCAGGTTTCGCCCTGCGTGCCGATGACGAAAGGAGGTGTTCCCCGTGAAGCTCGATCCCGAAGTGCTCGAAGAAAACCGCAAAATGGCCGTCGGCTGCCTCATCTGTTCCCTTCTGATGGCGGTCGGATTCCTCATCGCGCGCCGCTTCGATCTCTCGGTCCTTTTCGGCATCGTCATCGGCTTCCTCCTCGCCGTCGGCAACTTCTTCTTCATGTCCGTCGGCATCACCCGCGCCCTTGCGACCGGGGACGAGGCGGCGGCCAAGACGAAGATGCGCTCCTCCTACATCGTCCGCACGATCGTCATGCTCGCCGTGATGGCCCTCTCCCTCGCCGTGGATCGGATCCACTGGCTGCCAGTGCTGGCCTCGGTGTTCTATCCGCGCATCGTGCTCACGGCCCGAAATCTCTGGTCGTGGTATCAGGCGAAGAAGCATCCCCTCCCGCCCGAGGAGGAAGCGCCCCCGACCGACGCCGATCCCGACGCCATCCCCGCCCGTTCGCTCCCCGCCGATGACGCGGATGCCGACGGGGATGAGAAGCCGGACGAGTTCGAGAAATTCGTCTCGCACTTCTCGAAGGGTCCCGTCCCGGGCAAGGAACAGAAAAACGACGGCGCGCCCGCCCCCGATGAAAAGGACGGCGCCTCCGACGATCATCAGAAAGCCGACTGAATCATGGACAACATCAACATCACCGGCGCGAAGATCCTATACGAGATCCCCGTCCTCGGCGGCATCCGGATCACCGAGACCCAGGTCAATTCGTGGATCGTCATCGCGCTGCTCTTCCTTCTCTGCATCGTCCTCACCCACGGCATGAAGGTCCGCGGGACCACGAAGCGCCAGGTCGTCGCCGAGTGGATCGTCGAGCAGGTCACGAAGCTCGTGCGCGAGAACATGGGCGAGGGCTTCCTCCCCTACGCGCCGTTCATCTGCGCGATCCTCGGCCTCTCCGCCTTCTCCTCCCTCACCGCCCTCGTCGGGGCCTATCCCCCCACGGCGGACCTCAACACCATCGCGGGCTGGTCGATCCTCGTCTTCTCGCTCATCACCTTCTATAAGATCAAGACCAACGGCTTCCTCGGCTACCTGAAGAGCTACACCGAGCCGATCAAGATCTTCACCCCGTTCAACGTCCTCTCCGAGATCGGCACGCCCATTTCGATGACCTTCCGTCATTTCGGCAACATCGTCTCCGGCGTGGTCATCTCGGCGCTCGTCTACGCGGGGCTGGCGTCGGTCTCGACCCTCCTCCTCGGCTGGCTCCCCGGCCTGCTCGGGAAGATCCCGTTTTTGCAGGTGGGCATCCCCGCCGTCCTCTCGATCTACTTCGACGTCTTCACCTCCCTCATGCAGGCGTTCATCTTCGCCATGCTCACGATGCTCTACATCGGCAACGCCGTGAAGACGGACTGATTTCGTAAGCCCGCGGGGATTCCCGCAGAAAATACAAATGTTTAGGAGAATTTCACATGGATCCCAATGTTGTCAACGAAGCGACTGCGCTTATCAACGCCAAAGCGACCATCATGGCAGGCTGTGCCGTCGGTGCGGGTCTCGCCCTCATCGCGGGTATCGGCCCCGGTATCGGCGAAGGCTATGCCGTCGGCAAGGCCTGTGAAGCCATCGGCCGTCAGCCGGAGTGCAGAGGTCAGGTCACCTCGACCATGATCATGGGCTGCGCGATCGCGGAAACCACCGGTATCTACGGCTTCGTGACCGGTCTTCTTCTGATGCTCCTCGCGCCCTCCCTCTTCATCAGAAGACTCTGAGCATGAAAAACCCTGCCCCGTGCAGGCACCGGAGAATGGAAACATGGATGCACAATATCTCGAGCTCATCTCGCTGGACGTCTGGCACATCGCCGCGTCCATCGCCAACCTCCTGCTTCTGACGCTGATCCTCAAAAAGTTCCTCTTCAAGCCCGTCCAGAACATCCTCGCCTCGCGGCAGAATCAGGTGGACGAGCTCTATGGCGCTGCCGAGAGGACGAAGGCGATGGCGGAGGAGGACAAGAAGCTCTATTCCGCCAAGCTCGCGGGCGCGGTGGAGGAGGCCGAGCAGATCGTCCGCTCCGCCACCCAGCGCGCCGACCGGCAGTCCGACGAGATCATCGCCGACGCCCATCGGAAAGCGGCCGAGACGATGAAGCGCGCCGAGGAAGACATCGAGCAGGCGAAAAAGAAGGCCATGGACGATCTCAAGAACGAGATCTCCGACATCTCCGTGCAGATCGCCGAAGGTGTCGTGGGCCGCGAGCTGAACGGCGAAGACCACCGGGAGCTCATCGACTCGTTCATCGAGAAGCTCTGATGAGGTGA
Source organism: Clostridia bacterium (assembly GCA_017412675.1). Taxonomy (GTDB): domain Bacteria; phylum Bacillota; class Clostridia; order Oscillospirales; family CAG-272; genus UMGS1696. The sequence continues at coordinate 9,037 of JAFPWV010000058.1, read as the reverse complement.
CGCGATGAACGAAATCGTGAAGGAATACGCGGCGGGCCTCTTCGCGCTGGCCGGAGAAGCGGGTGCGGAGGAAGAGATCCTCGCCGAATGCCATGCGCTCGCGCCGCTCTTCGACCGCGAATACGCGCGGCTTCTCATCAACCCGGATCTGGCGAAGGAAAAGCGGGTCGCCCTCGTCGGAGAAGCCCTCGACGGACGCGTGCACCCCTACCTCTCGAATTTCGCCAAGCTCCTGACGGAGCGCGGGCTCGCGACGGAGATCGCCGCCTGCTTCGCGGAATACGAGCGGCTCTGGTGCGAGGCGAACGGCGTGGTGCGCGTCCGGTGCGAAAGCGCGGTCCCCCTCACCGACGAGCAGCGAGACCGTCTCACCGAACGGCTCGAGCACCGCACGGGCAAAAGGATCCTCATGGAATACGCCGTCGTCCCCGATCTCATCGGCGGGATGCGGCTCTTCTATGACAACCGCCAGATCGACGACACGGTGAAGAACCGGCTCCGCCAGATCGCGGAACGCCTGTCCGGCGCAACCGTATAACGAAACAAAGGAACGGAGAACATATCATGGCACTTCGGCTGGACATCCGTCCTGAAGAAATCAGCAGCATCATCAAGGATCAGATCAAGAACTACGAAAACAAGGCCGCCGAAGCGGAGACCGGAACGGTCATCACCGCCGGGGACGGCATCGTGCGCGCCTTCGGCCTCGACAACTGCATGGCGAACGAGCTCGTGCGGTTTGAGGGCGGCGAATTCGGCATGGCGATGAACCTCGAGGAGCAGACGGTCGCGATCGTCATGCTCTCGGATTCCGAAAAGATCCGCGAGGGCACCAAGGTCATGCGCACCGGCAGCGTCGTGTCCGTACCCGTGGGCGAGGGCATGATCGGGCGCATCGTGAACGCGCTCGGCCAGCCCATCGACGGACGGGGCCCGACGGGATGCACCGAGACGCGGCCGATCGAATCGGAGGCGCCGGGCATCATCAAGCGCAAGAGCGTCTCCGTGCCGCTGCAGACGGGCATCAAGGCCATCGACTCGATGATCCCGATCGGGCGGGGCCAGCGCGAGCTGATCGTCGGCGACCGTCAGACGGGCAAGACGACCATCGCGATCGACACCATCCTGAACCAGCGCGACACGGGCGTGATCTGCATCTATGTGGCGATCGGGCAGAAGAATTCGACCGTTGCGAACATCGCGGAAACGCTGCGCAAGAACGGCGCGGACCGCTATTCGGTCATCGTCGCGGCGTCGGCGTCGGAGCCCGCTCCGCTCCAGTATATCGCCCCCTACGCGGGCTGCGCGATCGCGGAGCACTTCATGGCCGAGGGCCGGGACGTCCTGATCGTGTACGACGACCTCTCGAAGCACGCCGTGGCATACCGTGCGCTCTCCCTGCTCATCCGCCGTCCGCCGGGACGCGAGGCCTATCCGGGCGACGTCTTCTACCTGCATTCGAGACTGCTCGAACGCGCGGCGCGGGTGGCTCCGGAATTCGGCGGCGGCTCGATCACCGCGCTCCCGATCATCGAGACGCAGGCGGGCGACGTCTCCGCGTATATCCCGACGAACGTCATCTCCATCACGGACGGCCAGATCTTCCTCGAAACGGAGCTCTTCCACTCCGGCGTCATCCCGGCGGTCAACCCGGGCATCTCGGTCTCCCGCGTGGGCGGCTCGGCCCAGATCAAGGCGATGAAGAAGGCGGCCTCGTCCCTGAAGCTGCTGTATTCGCAGTTCCGCGAGCTCGAGGCGTTCGCGCAGTTCGGCTCCGATCTTGACGCGGACACGAAGGCGCGCCTTGCCCTCGGACGCCGCATCGTGGAGGTCCTGAAGCAGGACAAGAACCGTCCGGTCCCGGTCGAGGATCAGGTCGCGATCATCTACGCGGTGGTGCACGGCTATCTGAACGAGATCGAGATCGACGACGTGAGGCGGTATGAGGAAGACCTCTACGCCTATCTGCGGGACAACGCGGACGAGCTTCTCGCGCGCATCCGGGAGACGGGCCTGCTCACCGAAGACGATCAGGAGGCACTGAACGGCGTCCTCTCCCGCTTCACCGAGAAATTCCGCGCGGAAGTCTATCACGTCCTCACAGAGGAGAATTAAGCCATGGGAGCGAATTCAAAGGCCATCCGCGCCCGGATCAAGTCGGTGGACTCGACGCGGCACATCACGAAGGCGATGGAGCTCGTGGCGTCCTCGAAGATCCGGCGGGCGGCGGCGCGCATGGAGCAGTCGCGGTTCTACCGGAACGTGATGCTCGACGCGTTCGCGGACCTCTCCGCGGAGAAGAGCGTCTATGCCCGTCAGCGCGCCCGGGAGCTGCCCGCGCTCTACATCATCATCGCGGGGGACCGGGGACTTGCCGGCGGCTACAACAACAACATCTTCCGCTCGGCGATGACGATGATCCGCCCGGGGGACTACATCCTCCCGGTGGGCAAGCGCGCCGCGGATTACTACGCGAACCGGTCCGGGATGAACGTCCTCGACGCGGGTTATCCCTCGGTGGAGCGCTTCACGGCGTCGGATTCGGCAAAGATCGCGTACCGCGCGAAGGAGATGTACGACCGGGGCGAGGTCGGGGCGGTGAACCTCATCTCGACGCGCTTTGTGTCGATGCTCTCGCAGAAGCCGAACATCACCTATCTTCTCCCCCTCGAGGTCCTCGCGGAGAACCGCACGGCGGACACGGCGGCTGAGGAGGACATCCACGCCCCGAAGCGGAAGGGCACCCTCGGCCTCACGGAATACGAGCCGAGCGCGGAGGAGGTCCTCGCCGCCATCATCCCGGAGTATATCTCCGGCGTCCTCTATACCTCGGTCATGGAAGCCTTCGCCTCCGAGCTCGCCGCGCGCCGGGCCGCCATGGACTCCGCCACCAAGAACGCGGACGAAATGCTCGAAACCCTCCACCTCAAATACAACCAGGCCCGCCAGAGCGCGATCACCCAGGAGATCACCGAAATCGTCGCTGGCGCGAACGCGTAGGGGGGTACGGGGAGATCCGGTCACTTTCTTGAAATGAAACCTGCGCAGCGGGTTTTTACCTCAACGGTTCACTCTAAACCGTAAACTGTAAACTCTTGGAGAATATTATGGCTGAATCGAAACATATCGGCGTCGTCACCCAGGTCATCGGACCGGTCATCGACGTGCGCTTCGACGACGGCAAAATGCCGGATATCCTGAACGCCATCGAGGTCAACTTCGCCGGACGGCGTCTCGTGGCGGAGGTTTCCGCCCATGTGGGCGACGACGTGGTCCGCTGCGTAGCGATGAGCTCGACGGACGGCCTGCAGCGCGGGACCGAAGCGATCGACACGGGCCGCGGCATCACGGTTCCCGTCGGTCCCGAAACGCTCGGGCGCATGTTCAACGTCCTCGGCGATCCGGTGGACGAGCAGCCCGCCCCGGAAACCGAAGAGCGCTGGGAGATCCACCGTCCCGCCCCGAGCTATGAGGAGCAGTCCGTGACGACGGAGATCCTCGAGACCGGCATCAAGGTCATCGACCTGATCTGCCCCTACACCAAGGGCGGCAAGGTCGGTCTGTTCGGCGGCGCGGGTGTCGGCAAGACCGTCGTCATTCAGGAGCTGATCCACAACATCGCAACGGAGCACGGCGGCTACTCGGTCTTCACGGGCGTCGGCGAGCGTTCGCGCGAAGGAAACGACCTGTACAACGAGATGAAGGAATCCGGGGTCCTCTCGAAGACCGCCCTCGTCTACGGCCAGATGAACGAGCCTCCGGGAGCGAGAATGCGCGTCGGGCTTGCGGGCCTGACCGTGGCGGAGTACTTCCGCGACCGCGAGAACCAGGACGTTCTGCTCTTCATCGACAACATTTTCCGCTTCACGCAGGCGGGCTCCGAAGTGTCCGCGCTGCTCGGCCGCATGCCGTCCGCCGTCGGATATCAGCCAACACTCGCGACGGAGATGGGCGAATTGCAGGAGCGCATCACGTCGACGAAGAAGGGCTCAATCACGTCGATCCAGGCGGTGTACGTCCCGGCGGACGACTACACGGACCCGGCTCCGGCGACGACGTTCGCGCACCTCGACGCCACGACCGCGCTGAGCCGTTCGATCGCGTCCCTCGGCATCTATCCGGCCGTGGACCCGCTCGAATCGACCTCCCGCATCCTGACGCCGGAGATCGTCGGCGAGGAGCACTACCGGGTGGCGCGCGAGGTCCAGCGCATCCTCCAGCGGTATCAGGAGCTGCAGGACATCATTGCGATCATGGGCATGGACGAGCTCTCGGAGGAAGACAAGCTCGCCGTTTCCCGCGCGCGCAAGGTCCAGCGGTACATGTCGCAGGCGCTGCACGTTGCGGAGGCGTTCAACGGCTTCCCGGGGCAGTACATCCCGCTCAAGGAGACGATCCGCGGCTTCCGCGAGATCATCGAAGGGCGCTGCGACGAGCTGCCGGAGAGCGCGTTCCTGTATATCGGCACGATCGACGAGGCGTTTGAGAAGGCGAAATCCTCGCGGTAACGGGGAGGAGGTCCAGAGATGAAAGCGTTCAGGCTTCAGATCGCCGCGCCGGACGGGCTCCGGTATGACGGAGAGGCGTTCCAGCTTTCCGTCCGCGGGATCGCCGGAGATCTTGCGATCCTCGCGGGGCACATCCCGTTCGTGACCGCGCTGAAGGACGGCGAATGCCGGGTGTACGTCGGCGAGGACGGCGAAGTGATCCGCCGCGCGCACTCGAGCGGTGGGATGCTGATCGTCTCGCACGACGCCGTGCGGGTGATGTCGTCGGACTTCACCTGGGAGGATTAACGGGAACGAACGGCGAAGTGTGCATCCCCGCGGCACCGGTCCGCAGACGGATCGCAAAAGAACAACGGTCGTGACGCTGTCCGCGACAGAAATTTCGCGCAGGAGGCAAGATGTCCATGAAAAAGCGAGTCCTATCCATGCTCCTTGCGGCAGTCATGCTGCTGCCGACGATCGCCGGATGCTCCGAAAACAAAGCGGAAGAGGCCGAGACCGATGCGGGCTTATTCCCGACGCCGACGGCCGAAGAAGTGACCGTCGAGCCCGAGGAAACGGAGCTCTCCGACCATCTGCCGGAATCCGATTTCGAAGGGTACGGCTTCCATGTCGGCGCGCAGGAAGGCGTTTATTACGGCTGCGCCATGATCGAGCAGGTCCTCGTGGAGGAGCTCAACGGCGACGTCGTGAACGATGCCGTCTACAACGCCAACCGGACCGTCGAATCGCGGTTCAACGTGCAGCTCGAATCCATTCTGTTCCCGGATGACAGCGGCGCGTCCGTCAAGGCCTCCATCCAGGCCGGGGACGACGTGTACGACATCCTGACGATGCACGACATCACCGTCGCCAATCTTTCCCTGACCGGTCTGTTCCGCGACGTGAACGAGATCCCGCATCTCGATTACACCCGCCCGTGGTGGCCGTCCTATTCCGTGGATTCCCTGACCGTCAACGGAAGCATGTATCTCATTTCCAACTACATCTCCTACATGAACCTCGCCATGACCCGGGCGGTCTTCATCAACAAGGCCATCGCGGATCAGTTCAATTACACGATCCCCTACGAAAAGGTCAAGAACGGCGAGTGGTATCTCGACGACTTCATCGAGATGATGAAGGACGTTTACATCGACGTCAACGGCAACGGACGGCGGGACAACGACGACATCTACGGGTTCGCGGCCAGCTCCGCCCTGTACGCCATCCAGGAATCCTTCGGCGTGGAGCCGGTCAAAGAGGACGAGAACGGGCGGCTCTATCTCAACATCAACAACGAAACGACGGTGACGCTGATCGAGAAGTTCTACCACATGATGGTGGAGACGGAGGGCGGCTACCTCAACAACAACGAAAGCGTATACACGTTCGCGGACGGAAACGCCCTCTTCGGCATGTTCGATCTGGGCCGCGTGCTCAGCAACCTCCGCGACACGGAGATCACCTACGGCATCCTTCCGATCCCGAAGCTGAACGAGCTGCAGGCGGACTACATCTCCGGATCCACGGACCGGCCGTTTGCGATCCCCACGACGGCGCAGAACGACGAGCGTCTCGGCATCCTCATCGAAGCGATGTCGGCCGAGGGCTACAAGCAGGTGCGCCCCGCCTTCTTCGAGATCGCGCTCAAATCGAAATACGCCTACGACGCGGAATCCGCCGAGATGCTGGAGATCATCGGAAACACCATCGTACTCGACTTCTCCTACATCTATTCCAACTTCGGCGGATTTGCCTGGACCCTCATGAACATGATGAGCGTGAACAATCCGACGAAGGACTTCGCCTCCTACTACGCGAAAAACGAGAAGGTGCAGAAAAAGACGCTCGAGAAGCTGCAAAAATCCTTCGATAACCTGAAGAATCCGTGATCCGGCGGCAGGAAGAGCGAACGCCTGCAAAAGGGATCCGCAAAAAGCGATGCGGGCTCCCGTCGGGCGGGCCATAAAAAACAAAACGGTCGTGCGGCTGTTCATGAGAACCGGCTTCACGACCGTTATTCTTTTGGGATCCGGAGGTTTTCCGCCTCGCTTCTTTTTTACTTACCGTTGATCTCTTTCTTCAAATCACTCTTTCGCTCTCATCTCAGCGTCCGCCTGCTGAAGCAGGTCAATGATCGAGAGCTGCTGCGGACAGACGCCTTCGCACGCGCCGCATCCGACGCACTTCGACGCGTCATGCTCGTCCCGGATCACGCGGCGGTAGTCCCAGTTCCCTTCGAGCTTCTCGTTGAACTGGAATTTGCTGTTCCAGATCGCAAAGATGCGCGGGATGTCCACGTCGTTCGGGCAGGGCATGCAGTACCGGCACCCGGTGCATCCGACCTTCGTGCGGCTCTCATACGCCTCGCGGACACGGTCCATCAGCGCGAGCTCCTCGTCGGTCATCGCACCCACCGTGCAGCGGTCGAAGATCGCAAGGTTGTCCTCGGTCTGCTCCATGTTCGTCACGCCGGAGAGGACCGTCGCGACCTCGGGGAAGTTGCAGAGCCAGCGGAACGCCCATTCGACCGGGCTGCGCTTGACGGGGAACGCGTCGTACAGCGCCTGCACGTTGTCGGGAGCCGACGCCAGCTTGCCGCCGCGCAGACCCTCCATGATGACGATCGGCACGCCGCGCTCGCCTGCCAGACGGACGCCCTTGATCGTCGCCTGGTTGTTCACGTCCATGTAGTTGAACTGGACCTGTGCCATATCCCAGTCGTATGCCGTGAGGATCTCCTCGAACGCCTCGTAATTGTCGTGGAAGGAGAAGCACGCGTACTTGATCTTGCCCTGCGCCTTCGCTTCCTCGAGGAAGTCGAGCGCGCCGAGATCGCGCATCTTGTGCCAGCTGTCGCGGTTCAGGGCATGCAGGAGATAGAAGTCGATGCAGTCCGTTTCGAGGTCCTCGAGGGATTCGCCGAGGATGCGCCACATGTCGTCCTTCGTCTTGACGGGCCAGGTCGGGAGCTTGGTGGCGATATAGACCTTCTCGCGGTAGCCGTCGCGGAGCGCGTGGCCGAGGGCGATCTCGTTCTTCCGACCGCCGGAATAGACGTAGGCCGTGTCGACGTAATTGACGCCGAGGTCGATCGCGTGCCGGATGGCGGGGGTGGAGATCTCCTCGTCGACGACTTCGGTGCCGTCCTCGAGCTTCTTCATCGGCCAGCGCATACATCCCACGCCGAACGCGGACACCTCGATCCCGAGCTTTTCGATTTTTCTGTACTGCATGGCAAACTCCTTTTCATGATTGATTCATCCGAGACCATTGTACCATGAATCGGCGGGGATGTCAAGCAAAATAGTAAAAACAGAGGGAGGTATTTTAGAATTTCACCGTCGGACATCCGGCGCCAAACTCCCCGATTGGCCCTTGACAAGGCACGGCAGGATCGGGTATAATAAACACAGAAAGCCGCACCGATGTTTCATCCCGATGACCCCGTCACACAAAAGGAGGCTGTTATGAAGAAGATCCTGTCCCTGCTGCTGGCCCTGCTGCTCGCGGCATCCGCCCTCGTTTCCTGCTCCGAAAGCGGGCAGAACGCCGAAAACACCGGTCCCCAAAGCGCCGCGTCCTCTCCCGCAGAGGCAGCCGCAGAGGCGGAGGAGCCTGAAACCGAACTCGCCCGCGAGAACGTCCCGGACAACCTGCCCGAGCTTGACTTCGGCGGCGCGACGGTGGTCATCCACTCCCGCGGCGACAACGAATCCGTCACCGAGGTCGCCGTCGACGAGCTGACCGGTGAGGCCGTCGCCGACTCGATCTTCGAGCGCAACACCATCGTCTCCGAACGCCTGAACGTCTCGATCGAATGCTTCGCCGGGGACGGCTGGGAGAACTACAACAGCACCGTCTCCGCCCTCCGCTCCTCGATCATGTCCGCCGACGGCGCGTACGACATCATCGCCGGGTGGTCCGCCCGCATCCCCGCCCTCTCCCTCGAAGGGCTCTTCCTCGATCTGAATCAGATGAAGTACCTCGATTTCGAGCGGAACTGGTGGAACGACTCCGTGGTGAGCGAGCTGCAGATCGGCAAGAAGCTCTATTTCGTCACCGGTGACATCGCCCGGACCATGCTCTCCGCCATGTGCGTCTACGCCTTCAACCAGAAGGTCGCCAACGACAACCAGGTGGAAAACCTCTATGACGTCGTGAAGGAGCACCGCTGGACCATCGACTACGTCTACGGTCTGACCTCCGGGATCCACACGGACCTCGACGGCAACGGCAAGACGGATCTGACGGACTACTGGGGCCTCGTCTCCTCCTCCGTCAACGACGCGGACGGCTACATGCAGGGCTCGCTCGTCTCCATGATGACCCGGGACGAGGAGGGCTATCCCGTCCTCTCCGTGGATGAAGAAAAGATGGCGAACCTCGTCACGAAGGTCTACCACCTCATGTGGGAGAACGACGGCTGCTACGCCATCACCGGCGACGGCACCAACATCGTGGATACGCTGGCGCAGGACAAGGCGCTGCTCGCGACCACCCGTCTCAGCGCGGTGGTGTCCAGCCTCGGCGACATGGAGAGCGAC
>JAFPWV010000057.1 GCA_017412675.1 Clostridia bacterium | reverse complement strand
TCGCCTGCGCGGCTGGCGGACAAGAGGGCTCCGGAGCCGCCCTCTTGTCAATCACCGCTCCCAGAGGCGCGGTTCCCTCGGTTTCAGCAAGCTGAAACCGGCTGGACATCCACCCCTCCAACGTGCATACTGTGAGGATTCTGCACCTTTGCTCCATTTCGTTTGGTCCCACGGCGGATGGAACATGTTCCATCTCGCCTTTCGCACGTTAGATTAACAGGGGCCTCACCGAGATAGTCAGTTTGAAGCGCAAGAAGTACGCTCAACGCCGAAGATGCAGGCAGCCTCGTCAGACTTGTACCCGCAAAGGTGCAGCGGGAAAATGTTTCGCTGCGTCCAATTCTGAATTCTGAATTCTGAATTCTTAATTCTGAATTCCCCCTCATTCCTTACTCCAAGGAGCTCATCATGAAACTCTACAACACGCTCACCCGCACGCGCGGGGAGTTTATCACCCACGAGCCGGGAAAGGTGAAGATGTACACCTGCGGCCCGACCGTCTATCACTTCGCCCACATCGGGAACCTCCGCACCTACATCATGGAGGACGTCCTCGAAAAATACCTCCGCTGGTCCGGGTACGACGTCACCCGCTGCATGAACATCACCGACGTCGGCCACCTCACGAGCGACGCCGACACCGGCGAGGACAAAATGCTCAAGGGCGCGCGCCGCGAGCACAAGACCGTCATGGAGATCGCAAAGTTCTACACCGACGCCTTCTTCGCCGACTGCCGAAAACTCAACATCAAGATTCCCGAGATCGTCGTGCCCGCCACGTCCTACATCGACAAGTTCATCCACATGATCGAAGTGCTCCTCGAGAAGGACTACGCCTATCTCTCCGGCGGGAACGTCTATTTCGACACCTCGAAGCTCGAGAATTACTATGTCTTCGGCAATCAGGAGGCGGAGGACCTCGCCGTCGGCGTCCGGGAAGGCGTCGAGGCGGACGAGGCGAAGCGGAACAAGACCGACTTCGTGCTGTGGTTCACCAAATCGAAGTTCGAGGATCAGGAGCTCAAATGGGACAGCCCGTGGGGCGTCGGCTATCCCGGCTGGCACATCGAGTGCTCCGCGATCTCCCTCTGGAACCTCGGCGAATACCTCGACCTGCACTGCGGCGGCATCGACAACGCGTTCCCGCACCACACGAACGAGATCGCCCAGAGCGAGGCCTACCTCGGCCATCCGTGGTGCCCGCAGTGGTTCCACGTCCTGCACCTCAACACCTCCGCGGGGAAGATGTCGAAGTCGTCAGGCGAATTTTTGACGGTCTCCCTGCTCGAGGAGCGCGGCTACGACCCGCTCGTCTACCGCCTCTTCTGCCTCGGGAGCCATTACCGCAAGTCCCTCGTGTTCTCGTGGGAGGGCATGGATTCGACGAAGACCGCGTACCAGAAGCTCGTCAGCCGCATCGCCGCGCTCTCGCCCGAGGAGGGAGCCATCGACACGGAGGCCTTCGACGCCCTGCGCGCGCGCTTTGCCGAGGCGATGGACAACGACCTCAACACCGCGCTCGCCGTCACCGCCCTCTACGACGTGCTCAAGGCGAAGACGGACGACGCCACGAAGCGCGCCTTGATCGCCGATTTCGACCGCGTGCTCTCGCTCGGGCTGCTCGAAGCCGCGGAAAAGGTCCGCATCGCGCAGAAGGCAGCCGCCGACGCCGCGAAAGCCGCTCCCGACGCCGAGCTCGTCGTCACCTGCCTCACCGAGGGCGTGGATTCGGCGACCCGCAGCGAGGTCGAAGCCCTGATCCGCGAGCGCGCCGACGCGAAGAAAGCGAAGGATTTCGCCGCCGCCGACGCCATCCGCGACCGCCTCGCCGCCATGGGCGTGACGCTCAAGGACGCCAAAGGCGCGGTGAGCTGGGAAAAGATTTAGGAAAAACAAAAACGGCCGTCCACCGCGGCGGCCTTTTCTGTTGTGGGAGAGTGGAAATTCAGAATTAAGAATTCAGAATTAAGAATTAAGAACGAGGATGCGGAGAGGGCGGATATGGCGGACAACAATTATTTCAGAGAAGAAAGAGAAAGAAATCCGATTCTTGAAAAGAGCAAGCGTTTTGCCGTGCGAACGATCCGGCTTTATCAATACATGATAAGGGAAAAACACGAATATGTCCTGTCCAAACAATTCCTTCGGAGCGGAACAAGCATCGGCGCGAACTGCCGGGAAGCCTCCAGAGCGCAGAGCCGCGCAGATTTTCTGTCAAAGCTGAACATTGCTTTGAAGGAAGCGGATGAAACCGCCTATTGGCTCGAACTGCTGTACGAAACGGATTATCTGAGTGCGCAGCAATATCAAAGCATCTATCGTGACGCGGACGAGCTGACCCGGATTCTTGTCGCCATCGTGAAATCCGCAAAAGACAATATCAATCATTCTGAATTCTGAATTCTGAATTCTTCATTCGCCGATCCTCACCTCTCCCCCGCACCAGACATACCCCTTCCCCCGCTTCGTCAGGATCGCGCCTTCGCCGAACAGGGGCGCGAGCTTGCGGCGGACGTACCCGACCGTGACGTCGGCGGCGTTGGAGGCGGGCTTCGGCGAGGCGTCGGCCCACGCCTGTGCGAGGAGGATTTCCCGGCTGACCGCGGCCCCGGCGTGACGCGCGAGGGTGACGAAGACGGCGAATTCCCGCGCGGTGAGGACGGCTGTCCGGCTGCCGCGGCGTACGGTGCGCGTGAGGGAGGATGCCGTCGGCGGATCGGCGGGGGACTCGTTCTTCCCCTCGGCCGAAGCGGCGGCGGGGACGGGTTCGGAGCGCTTCGCCTCTTTCGCGGAGCCCTCCGGCGGCCGGTCCTCTCCCGTTCCGCGCAGAAGCTCCCACAGCGCCCGGTAGGAGAGGGGGAGCGCGCAGAACGTTGCCCCCGGATCGGATTCCCGCGGGAGCGGCTCTTCGGCAAGGACGATCCGACGCACATCCGCCGGAAGATCGGCAGCCGGACCGGTCCCGCCGAGGAGGCAGAGATCCCCCGGCAAAAGCTCCTCCGCAGAGCATTCCGGGATCCCGGCGAGCATCATGAGACCGCGGACCTGACTGGCGAGGGACGGGTCGGCGATCCGGATCAGAACGCGCACAGCGGCTCCTTTCCGCCGGAAGATTCCGGCATTTCGGCATTTCAACGTTATCTTACCACACCCCCGGAGCAATGTCAAGACCAAGGAGGAGAACATGAACCGTCCGGCATTTCCAGTCTTTTGCGAGGATGAGCGCGCCGCTACGGCCTGCTTCACCGGTCACCGCCGTCTTCCCGACGATGCGGTCCGGCAGATCGCCGCGCAGACGCTGCACATCCTCGACGTCCTCATCGGCGCGGGCTACCGGGACTTCCTCTGCGGCGGCGCGCTGGGCTACGATACCCTCGCGGAGCAATGTATCCTCGAGCGGAAGCGGACGTCCCCCGGCATCCGGCTGCTCCTCGCGCTCCCCTGCCGCGATCAGACCGAACGCTGGTCCTATCTGCCCGGGGAACAGGCGCGCGACGCCCTCAGGGAATACCAGCGGATCAAGGGTCTCGCGGACGAGGTGATCTATCTGCGGGATTTCTACACGGACGGATGCATGAAGGAGCGGAACCGGTACATGGTGGAGCGCTCGTCCTTCCTCGTGGCGTATTACGACGAGGGGACGAAGGGACGCAGCGGCGCGGGGCAGACGTTCCGGCTCGCAAAGGAAGCGGGGCTGAAGATCTACAACGTTTTCGACGCGCTCGGCCGGCGGCAGAGCTGAAGGAGGCAGGATCATGTTTTATCGGGACGGCATTCTGACCCGGTCGGATGTTCTGGCGTTCCCCGGCGTACATGCGGGGTTTTCTTCCCGCGCGGGCGGGGTGAGCACGCTGCCGCACACGGCGACCCTCAATCTCGCGGAAGGCCTTGGAGACGACGCGGAGACCGTCCGGCGGAACAAGGAGATCTTCGCGCGGGCCGTTTCGGCGGGGGAATACGGCGGGGAGACGACGGTCGCCGCGCATCAGATCCACTCGTCAAAAGTGCGGATCCTCACGCAAGCCAACGCCGGAGAGGGCTTCGGACGGCCGGCGGGCGAGGACGGCGACGGATTCGTGACGGCGGAGGCGGGCGTGATGCCCATCATCCGGACGGCGGACTGCGCCCCGATCCTGTTCGCGGGCCTGCGGGAGGACGGGACCCCAGTCATCGCGGCGGTCCATGCGGGCTGGCGCGGCACGGTCGCGGGGATCGCGGCGGAGGCGGTGCGCGTGATGCATACGCTCGGCTGCGAAACGGAGAGCATCCGGGCGGCGATCGGTCCGCGGATCGGGTTCTGCTGCTACGAGGTCGGCGAGGATTTCATCGAAGCGGTGCGGCAGGCGCGCGGGAGCGGGTTTGCCGGGCGGCACATCCAGCGGGTCGCGGGGGCATCCGACGATGCGCGTCCGCACGCCGATCTCGCGGGGATGAATCTCGAGATCCTCGCGGAGGCCGGGATCGCGGCGGCGCAGGTCGATGTGTCCCCCGCCTGCACGATGTGCGACGAGCGGTATTATTCGCATCGCCGGATGCACGGCGTCCGCGGGGTGATGGGCGCGGGGATCGTGATAAGCGCCGTCGCGGAGTCAGAAAAGCGAAAGTGAACCGTGAATAATGGAAGAATTCAGAATTCAGAATTAAGAATTCAGAATTGAGGAAGAAACCGCAAGCGGTTTCAATCAAATTCAAAGCCGAACACGAACCGCTGCACCCATTGCCTGCCCCTCTGGGGAAGGTGGCGAGCGATTTGCCCGCAAATCCGCGAGCCGGAAGGGGTGAAAGGAAGGGGACCTGTTCGTTCATCCCGGAAGAAACCGTTGATCTTCGCCCCTTCCGACTGCCCGATTCGTTGGCGAATCCGGCGGCCACCTCCCCCTGAGGGGGAGGCTCACGACGTGCGGCTCAGCCCTGACGATTCGCTGTGCACGTCTTGCCTCGACGAAGTCGAAAGGGCGAACACGAACCGCTGTATTCTCGGCGTTGAGCGAGCTATGATATTTACCGTGCCACTCATCCGGGAACATTCCCTGTTAATCCTCCGTGCGAAAGGCGAGATGTAACTTGTTCCATCCGCCGTGGGACCAGACGAAATGG
>JAFPWV010000056.1 GCA_017412675.1 Clostridia bacterium | reverse complement strand
GGCTCCGTCGGCTCGTCCTTCGCGGCGACCATGGCGGGGATCACCCGGGTCAATCCGCTCCCGCCGCACTACCGCTGCCCGAAGTGCCGCTGGTCCGAGTTCTTCACGAACGGCGAGGTCGGCTCCGGGTTCGATCTTCCGCCGAAGGTCTGTCCCGTGTGCGGCACGCCGTGCGATCAGGACGGGCACGACATCCCCTTTGAGACCTTCCTCGGCTTCAAGGGCGACAAGACCCCGGACATCGACCTCAACTTCTCCGGCGACGTGCAGGCCGCGGCCCACAAGTTCACCGAAGTCCTCTTCGGCGTCGGCCACGCGTTCAAGGCCGGGACCATCGGCACGCTCGCGGACAAGACGGCCTACGGCTTCGCGGCGAAATTCCTCGAAAAGAAGGGCATTTCGGTCAATCGCGCGGAGATGGACCGGCTGATAAGCGGCTGCCTCGGCACCAAGCGTACGACCGGTCAGCACCCCGGCGGCGTCATCGTCGTTCCGGCGGAATACGAGGTCTACGATTTCTGCCCGATCCAGCACCCGGCCGACGACCCGAACTCCGACATCATCACGACCCACTTCGAGTTCAAGTACCTGCACGACACGATTTTGAAGCTCGACATCCTCGGCCACGATATCCCGACGAAATACAAGAGGCTTGAAGAATACTCCGGCGTCCTCGTCACGGACGTTCCGCTGTCCGAGCCGCTGCTCTACGAGGGCCTGACCTCCACCGCCCCCATCGGGGTGGACCCGGAGCGGATCGACGCCCAGACCTCCACGCTCGGGCTACCGGAACTCGGCACCCCCCTGTCCCGGAAGGTTCTGATGAAGGCGCAGCCGAAGTCCTTCGCGGACCTACTCCAGATCCAGGGCCTGACCCACGGGACGGGCGTCTGGCAGGGGAACGCGGACGAGCTGATCGAGCAGGGGATCTGCACCATCTCCGAGGTCATCGGGTGCCGCGACGACATCATGATGACCCTGATCCACAAGTACGGGGTGGAGAAGTCCCTCGCCTTCAAGATCATGGAGTTCGTGCGCAAGAACAAGAAGGGCCTCGTGATCCCGCAGGACATGCAGGACGCCATGCACGCGCAGAACGTGCCGCAGTGGTACATCGACTCGCTGCAGAAGATCCGGTACATGTTCCCGAAGGCCCATGCCGCGGCCTACGCGATCGACGCCGTGCGCCTGATGTGGTATAAGATCCACTACCCGGTGGAATTCTATGCGGCCTACTTCACGGCGGCGCCCGACGGCTTCGACGGGGAGATCGTCATGGGCGGGCGGCGTCACGTCCGGGAGGTCTATTCCGATCTGAAAAAGCGCAGCGACCTGTCCGCGACCGAGGCCGACGTGCGGGACGCCCTGCAGCTCGTGAACGAATACTACGAGCGGGGGTACGACTTCTTGCCCGTGGACATCAAGAAATCCCACGCGACGAAATTCCTGCCCGAATCCGGAAAGATCCGCCTGCCGTTCTCCAGCCTGCCCGGCCTCGGCACGAGCGTCGCGGAGAGCATCATGAACGCGATGAACTCCGGCGAGGTCTGGTCCGTGGACGATCTGCGCGCGAAGGCGAAGGTCTCGAAAAGCGTGCTCGAGCTGCTCGAAAAGAACGGCGCGCTCGCCGGCATGTCGCAGACGAACCAGCTCTCCCTCTTCGGATAAATCGCGCCGATCCCCTGCATATTCAAACCTCCGCGTGCATAAGCTGTACCGCACAGGAAAGCACACGGAGGTTTTTGTTTTGACTGATTCGATTTATCGCGATATCGCGGAGCGGACGCACGGAGACGTTTACATCGGCGTGGTCGGACCCGTGAGGACGGGGAAGAGCACCTTCATCAAGCGGTTCATGGAGTCCGTCGTCCTGCCGAACATTACCGACGAGGCCGATCGGGCGAGAGCGCGCGACGAGCTGCCGCAGTCCGCCGGGGGAAGAACGGTCATGACGACCGAACCGAAGTTCATCCCGGACGAGGGGGTCCGCGTCGACATCGACGGCGTCGGGCTCTGCGTCAAGATGGTCGACTGCGTCGGCTACATGATCCCGGAGGCGATGGGCGGGACCGAGGACGGGGAGGCGCGCATGGTGAACACGCCCTGGCATCCCGCGCCCGTCCCGTTCGAGGAGGCCGCCGAGGAGGGGACGCACAAGGTCATCGCCGAGCACGCGACCGTCGGGATGCTCGTCACGACGGACGGCACGATCGGGGACCTCCCCCGGGAGAACTACGTCGGCGCGGAGGAGCGGATCGCGGCGGAGCTGTCCGAGCTCGGCAAGCCCTACGCCGTCATCCTCAATTCCGCCCGCCCCGAGACGCCGGAAGCGGTGCGCCTGGCCGAACGTCTCGAGGAGAAGTACGGCGCGCCGGTCGCCTTGGTGAACTGCCTCGATCTCGACGCGGAGGATATCTGGCACATTCTCGGGATGCTGCTCGGCGAATTCCCGGCCAAGGAGGCGGACATCATCCTGCCCGCGTGGACCGGGATCCTGCCGCCCGACCACCGGCTGACCGTCGGACTGCGGGAGGCGGTGACGGCGGCGTCGAAGAAGATGAAGCGGCTCTCCGATATCCGGGGCGCGTTCGCCGAGTCGCTGGGAGAGGGGATCGCGAAGACCGTGGCGGCCGGGGGATCGGATCCCGCCGAGGCCCGGGTCGAGGTGACCGAAACGGATGCCGGACGGGGTTCTGCGACGCTGACGGTGACCCTGCCGGACAGTCTCTATTATGCGACGATCTCCGAGATGACGGGGATCCCCATGAAGGACGAGGAGGAGCTGCTCGGCGCCCTGAACCGCCTGTCCGAGACGAAGCGGGAGTACGACCGCTACCGGGACGCCATCGCCGCGGTGAACGAGCGCGGGTACGGGATCGTCATGCCGGAGGCCGGGGACCTCACGCTGGAGGAGCCGCAGATCATGAAGCAGGCGGGGAGCTACGGCGTGCGGCTGAGGGCGTCCGCACCGTCGATCCACATGATCCGCGCAGAGATCGGGGCGGAGATCAACCCGATCGTCGGAACGGAGGAGCAGTCCGAGGAGATGGTCAATTACCTCATGGAGGAGTTCGAGAGCGATCCCGCGAGCCTCTGGCAGTCGAACATGTTCGGCCGGAGCCTCTACGAGCTCGTGAACGACGGTCTCCACGCGAAGCTCGGCCATATCCCCGAGGACGCCCGCCAGAAATTCGGCGAGACCCTCTCGAAGATCATCAACGAAGGCAGCCAGGGGCTGATCTGCATCATCTTGTGAAAAAGGGACCGATGAGGTCCTTTTTTCATGGGCGGATCCCTGCGATGGTCCATCCGAACCCGTCTCTGTTCGCCCTCTGCGGCGCGCGTTCTCTCACTCCCCTCATGTTACTCTTATAATATTACTCTACTCTATTTACTTGTGGCCGCACGTCCGACCGTCTGAAGGCCGCACGTCCGACCGTCTGAAGGACGCATGTCCGACCGTCTGAAGGACGCATGTCCGACCGTCTGAAGGACGCACGTCCGACCGTCGGAAGGACGCACGTCCGACCGTCAGAAGGACGCACATCCGACCGTCTGAAGGACGCACGTCCGACCGCCAGAATGCCGCACGTCCGACCGTCAGAAGGACGCATGTCCGACCGTCGGAATGTCGTTTTTTCAGCCATCCGAATTCGCCGCGCAGACGGATATCTTGATTAGAATTTCATGAAATCGACCGGCTCCGCGCGTCTCCTGCTTGACTTTTCCCGCGAAAAGGGTATAATATATCCTGAGCCGCCCTTGTTTTTCCATGTTCAGCTCAGGAGACTCTATGAAAAAAAAGCTCAAACGCATCGCGACGAGCCGCGCCGCCATCGTCTGGCCGCTCATCGTCATTCAGCTCTTCCTCATCTTTCTGATCGCCGTCCAGTTCACCCGTTTCTATTACGTCTTTTCCGCCGCGACGGCGCTCCTCGATTTCATTTTCGTCCTCTACCTCATGAAAAACAGCCGGAGCATGTCGTATAAGCTCTGCTGGATCGTCGTCGCCTTTACCTTCCCCGTCTTCGGCGTCGCGCTCTACCTCATTTTCGGCGGGAAGCGCGCCTCCAAGCGGACGCTCGGGAAAATGCGCTTCATGAGCGAGGCGGCGAGAGCGGGCACGGCGCGGGAGAGCTGCGCGCTCCGGGATCTCGAAGCGGAGGATCCGACGGCAGCCCGTCAGGCGCGCTACATCAAGACCACGTCCTTCTGCCCGCCCGTGAAGCACTGCGAGACCCGCTATTTCGAGAGCGGCGAGGCGATGTTCCCCGTCCTGCTCGAAGAACTGAGAAAAGCCGAGCGCTACATCTTCCTCGAATACTTCATCATCGGCGAGGGCGAGATGTGGGACGCCGTGCATGAGATCCTCATCGAAAAAGTCCGGGCGGGCGTCGACGTGCGCGTCGTCTACGACGATATCGGCAGCGCGCTCGCCATCCCCGGCAATTTCGACGAAAAGCTCCGCCGGGAGGGGATCGACTGCCGCATCTTCCAGCGGTTCATCCCCCTCCTCTTCGCCCGCCAGAACAACCGCGACCACCGCAAGATCTGCGTGATCGACGGCGTCACCTCGTTCACCGGGGGCATCAACCTCGCGGACGAATACATCAATACCGAGGTGCGGTGCGGCTACTGGAAGGACACCGCCGTCATGGTGCGCGGGGAAGCCTCGTGGAGCTTCGCCGTCATGTTCCTCACGATGTGGGACTACCTCTGCGGCACGAAGACCGACGAGGTCGGCGACTATTCCGCCTACGAACCGCTGCCCGGCGCGCTCGACGGCATCGACGGGGGCGGCTATGTCCAGCCCTATACCGACAGCCCGCTCGACGGCGAACCCGTCGGAGAAAACGTCTACCTCGGCCTCATCGAAAACGCCAAGCGCTATGTATGGATCACCACGCCCTATCTTATCGTCGACGAACGGCTGGAGCAGGCGCTGATCCACGCGGCCCGGTGCGGCGTCGACGTGCGGATCGTCACCCCCGGCGTCCCGGACAAGATCCTCATCAACCAGACCACCAAATCCTACTATCCCAACCTCGTCGCGAACGGCGTGAAGATCTACGAATACAAGCCCGGCTTCGTCCACGCGAAGGGCTTCCTCGTCGACGACGAATACGCGGTCGTCGGGAGCGTCAACCTCGACTACCGGAGCCTCTACCTGCACTTCGAGTGCGGCCTCTGGATGTACAAGCCCGACTGCCTCCCGGACGTGAAGCGGGACTTCACCGCGCTGATCGAAGCGAGCGAGCCCGTCGAGGCGAAGAAGCCGCGGCTCCTCACCCAGCTCTTCCGCGCCGCGCTCGATCTCATCGCCCCGCTGCTCTGATTCAAAGCAGACGGTCGCTCTCGGGCTGCTGGCCGCGGAACCCCTGCTGTCTGAGGACCTCGTAGACGCCGACGGCCACGGCGTTCGAGAGATTCAGGCTTCTGAGGCTTTCCCGCATCGGGATCCGCACGCAGCGCTCGAGGTGTTCCCGCAGAAAATCCTCCGGCAGACCCTTCGTCTCCTTCCCGAAGAAGAGGAAGACCGGCGTCCCGTAAGCTGCCTCCGTGTAGCACCGCGGCGCCTTGGTCGTGAAGCACCAGAACGTGCATCCCGGATTCTTCGTGAAGAAATCCTCCAGATCGTCGTAATAGGTGATGTCGAGCAGGTGCCAGTAGTCGAGGCCCGCGCGCTTGAGCTTCCGGTCGTCGATCGCGAAGCCCATCGGCCGGATGATGTGCAGAGCGGCTCCGGTCGCAGCGCAGGTCCGCGCGATGTTCCCCGTGTTCTGCGGGATCTCCGGCTCGTGCAGAACGATGTTGATGTCTTTCATAAACGGATTCCTTTCCTCTGTTTTCCGAAATCCATTCTACCACAAAGCGGCGGATTTCGCAAGAGCACAGCGGCGTGAATCCGTTTTTGCATTAAGTTTACATTTTCCGCTTAAAATCTTATCACAAATGGCATATAATAACCATGTATAGCTATCTCTATTCTCCGGATCGATCCGAATACAGGAAGGGACAAGCGGCCAGAGCGGCCGTCTCGAACCAATGAGCATCATCACCAAGATTTTCGGCACCTACAGCGACCGGCAGATCCGCAAGATCATGCCTGCCGTGAAGCGCGTGAATGCGCTTGCCGACGAATACCGGGCCATGTCCGACGCGGATATGCGTTCCCGGACCGACGTTTTCAAGGCAAGGCTGGCAGAGGGCGAGAGCCTCGACGACATCCTTCCCGAGGCGTATGCCTGCGTGCGCGAGGCCTCCGACCGCATCCTCGGCAAACGGCCGTTCGACGTGCAGATCATGGGCGGCATCCTCCTCCATCAGGGGCGCATCACCGAGATGAAGACCGGTGAAGGCAAGACGATCGTCGCCGTGCTGCCGTCCTACCTCAACGCGCTCGAGGGGAAGGGCGTCCACGTCGTCACGCCGAACGAATACCTCGCCCGCGTCGGCGCGGAGGAAATGGGCCGCATTCACGAATATCTCGGACTGAAGACCGGCCTCGTCGTCCACGATCAGAAGCGGACGGAAAAACAGGAGGCCTATAACTGCGACGTCACCTACGGCACGAACAACGAGTTCGGCTTCGATTATCTGCGCGACAACCGCATCCTCTATAAAGATCAGCTCGTCCAGCGCGGCCATGCGTTCGCCATCGTGGACGAGGTCGACTCCATCCTCATCGACGAGGCCCGGACCCCGCTCATCCTCTCCGGCCAGGGCGCCGAGGTCGACATGCTCTACGAAATGGCCGACCGCTTCACCTCCACGCTCCGCAAGTACGTCATCAAGGAGCTCGACGCGAAGGAGGACAACGACGACATCGACGCGGACTACATCGTCGACGAGAAGGCGAAGACCACCACGATGACCGCCGCCGGCATCGCGAAGGCCGAGAAGTACTTCGGCATCCAGAACTTCTCCGATCCCGAGAACGCCGAGATCACCCATCACGTCTATCAGGCGCTTCGCGCGCACGGCATCATGCACCGCGACACGGACTACATCGTCAAGGACAACGAGGTCATCATCGTCGACGCGTTCACCGGCCGCATCATGCCCGGACGCCGCTTCTCCGACGGCCTGCATCAGGCGATCGAGGCGAAGGAGGGCGTGCAGATCCAGCGCGAGAACCGCACCATCGCGACGATCACCTTCCAGAACTACTTCCGCATGTACAAGAAGCTCTCCGGCATGACGGGCACGGCCCTGTCCGAGGAGAACGAATTCCGCGAGATCTACAACCTCGACGTCGTCGAAGTGCCCACCAACCGCCCGATGATCCGCGAGGACCATCCGGACGTCGTGTTCAAGACCAAGGCGGGGAAGGACCGCGCGATCATCAACCAGATCGTCGAATGCCACGAAAAGGGTCAGCCCGTCCTCGTCGGCACCGTGTCGGTCGAGAAATCCGAGGAGCTCTCGAAGAAGCTCAAGGCCACGGGCATCCCGCACACCGTGCTCAACGCGAAGTACTACGAGATCGAAGCGGACATCGTCGCGCAGGCGGGCAAACCCGGCGCCGTCACCATTTCCACGAACATGGCGGGCCGCGGTACCGACATCATGCTCGGCGGCAACGCGGAATACCTCGCCAAGGCGCAGATGCGCAAAGAGGACTACCCCGAGGAGCTCGTCGCGGCGTCCACCGGCTCGTCCCTCGACGTGAGCGAGGAGATCCGGGCGGCGCGTCTGCGGTTCCAGGAGCTTTACAAGCAGTATCAGGAGATCATCCGGCCCGAGGCGGACAAGGTCCGTGAAGCGGGAGGCCTCTTCGTCATCGGCACCGAGCGGCACGAGTCCCGACGGATCGACAACCAGCTCCGCGGCCGTTCCGGACGTCAGGGGGACCCCGGCGAGAGCCGTTTCTTCCTCTCCTTCGAGGACGACCTCATGCGCCTCTTCGGCTCCGACCGCATCACGGGCATCGTCGAGCATCTCGGCCTTGACGAGGACACCCCGATCGACGCGAAGATCCTCTCCGGGTCCATCGAATCCGCGCAGAAGCGCCTCGAGGACCAGAACTTCAACCGACGCAAGAACGTCCTTGCCTACGACGACGTCATGAACCAGCAGCGCACGATCATCTATGAGCAGCGCGCCGAGGTCCTCGACAACGCGAACCTCAAGGACAAGATCAAGGCGATGATCGTCGAGACGCTGAACGACGCCGTCGACAGCTTCCTGCACGAAGACGATACCTCCCTCTGGGACATCGCCGGACTGCGCCAGAAATACCTCGGTCTGCTCTGCGGCGCCGAGGACTTCACCGATCTCTCCGGCAATGCGGCTGACGTGCGCGAGACCATCCGCAAAACGCTGCAGGAGCGCGCGGACGCCCTCTACGCGTCGAAGGAAGTGCTCTTCGGCGAGGAGCGGATGCGCGAGCTCGAGCGTGCGGTGCTCCTCCAGAACGTCGACATGAAGTGGATGGATCACCTCGAGGCGATGGATTCCCTCATGGAGATGATCGGCCTGCAGGCGTATGCGCAGAGAAACCCGATCTCCGAGTACCGCATCCAGGGCGCGGATCTCTTCGACGAGATGATCACGAGCATCCGCGACGACACGGCCCGCATGATCATGTCGATCATCCCGAAGCCGGCGCAGGAGATCAAGCGCGTCGAGGTGGCGAAGCCGGTGTCCGAGGGATTCGCGGGCGGCGGTCCGAGATCCTCCGCGCCGAAGAGACCGATCCGGGTCGACCGCACGCAGAAGGTCGGACGCAACGATCCCTGCCCGTGCGGAAGCGGCAAGAAATACAAGAACTGTCACGGACGTCCCGGCGCGAACGCCGCGGATCAGCAGGAATGAGCCATGGGATTCGGCACGCTGTTTTTCGGCTACTTCGCCATGTTTGCGTTCACCCTGTCCCCGTACTACTTCTTCGCGGACATCATCGGCGCGATCATCGCGATCTGGGCGTATGTGCGGCTCACGGAGTACAACCGGTACTTCCGCGGCGCGCTGGCTGCGACCTTCGCCTTTCTCCTCCTCTGCGGCGTGAACGCGGCCTCGCTGATGTTCGCGCTGTATGAGACGGGCGGGGACATCGACCTCTGGGTGAGCATCGGGAAGGAAGCGGCGGCCTGCGTCATGCACGTCTTCCTCTTCCTCGGCACGCGGGGGATCTGCCTCGGCGCGGACGCGAAAAAGCTCGCGGCAAAGACGGACCGCAACTTTGTGATGACGATGTTTGCCTACGCGGCGACCTTCGCGGTCCTCGCGCTCAACCGCGTTCTCGGGGATGAGCTCGGCCCGGTCGGGTTCATGCTCCTCCTCTTCCGCATCGTCGTGATCGTCTTGAACCTCGCGCTGATCTATCAGTGCTTCGGCATCCTCATGCCCGCGGACGAGGACGAAAACGAAAAGAAGCGCTCCCGCTTCGCCTTCATCAACACCCTGAGCGACAAGTTCGACGCCCTCGACGACAAGAAGAACGAGTATCACCGTCAGTCGATGAAGCTGGCGATGGAGGAAGCGGACCGCCTGCACGCACAGAAGCAGAAAAAGAACAAAAACCGGAATACGCATCCAAAGAAGAAATGACGGATTGGACGGAAGGAGGACCTTTATGGGAATCGGATTGGTGATAGCCGGGCTGATCATGCTCTTCAACCCGGTGGTCATCGTGGTGGATGTCATCCCGGACGCGGTGGGCTTCTTTCTCATCACGGCCGGCCTGACGAAGATGTCCTGCTTCATCGGCAAGATCGAGGAGGCGCGTCAGACCTTTCTGAAGCTGGCCTTCGTGGAGGTGGTGAAGCTCTTCTCCATCGTGATCCTGCCGTATGCGAGCGGATCGGCGGACGTGCTTCTCGCGTTCGTCTTCGGCCTGATCGAGGGCTTCCTCTTCGTTCCGGCGATCACGGCGCTCTTCGAGGGGCTTTCCTTCGCGGCGCTGTGGTACGGCGGGACGGCGGTCTATGCGAAACGCGAGACCGTGCGCGGCGGAAAGACGAAGACCGTCGAGACGGCGGCCGCCACGAAGCGGTACATCATCTTCTTCTATCTCTTCCGCATCGTCGCGACGCTCATCCCCGAGCTGACCGAGCTCCAGATGTACGACAACATCGGCACGGTCGACGCCCGCATCGTGCGGATGACCGCCTTCAAGCCGCTGCTTTACATCCTCTTCGGCGCGGTGACGATGATCTTCGCCGTGATCTATATCGTGAAGGTCGTCCGCTTCTTCGGCCCGATCCGCAGGGACAAGCCCTTCCTCGAAGCGCTCACGCGCAAGTATGAGCGGGATATCCTGCCGAAGACGACGTTCTTTATCGCCAAGCGCATGAAGATCGCCCTGATGCTCTTCGGGGCCTCCGCGCTCGCGTCCTTTATCTTCACGCTCGACAACGTCAACGTCCTCGTCGGAGCGATCTCGTCGGGGCTTCTGATCGCCGCGGCGGTGATCGTCGCGAGATATGTGAAGACCGCGTACATCACGATCGTCCTGGCCGCCGTCCGCGCCGCGCTCTCGGTCTTCAACATGATCCTCGAGATCCGGTACTTCATGGATTACAGCCCGGAGGCGACGCTCAGGGTCACGGAGGCCTACACGCGGTATTACCGCATCGCCATGCTCGAAACGGTCGAACACGTCCTGGCGCTCGCGTCGGTGCTCTTCTTCCTCGCCGCGCTGATGAAGGCGGTGAAGGGACACCTCGAGATCTCCGGTATCCAGACGGACAATGCGATGTACTCGAAGCACAACCGCGACCTCGAGACCTACAACACCATCGGCGGGAAGCTGCTGCTCCTCTCCGTCCTCGCGATCATTCACGACGTCATGTGCTGCGCCTTCCGGTATCTGCTCGTCAACCTTCCGGCGGTGCTGGTGATCTGCACGGCGGTGACCATCGTCTATGTCGCCTATGCGATCTATTCGATGAGCGTGATCGACAACCTCCTCTACGACAAGGAAATCGAAATGAGCTGAACGAAATCGGGTTCCCAAAAGCGCGGGAGCCCGTGTTTTTCGCCGATCCTCTGGACAACGGGACCGGTTTGTGGTAAGATGGACACGAACGAAAAAAAGCGGCCCGAATAAGCCGCCGAGCGAAGGAGACCTCTATGAGAAAAGACACCATCAAGATCCCCGAAAAGGGGAAGACCCTCATGGTCGCGCACCGCGGGGTGAGCGGACTTGAATGCGAGAACACCGCCGCCGCGTTCATCGCCGCCGGAAACCGCACGCATTACGGCGTGGAGACGGACATCTGGCGCACGATCGACCGCCGGTACATGTGCAACCACGACGGCAGGACGGGACGGATCTGCGACGTCGACCTCGTGATCGAGAAATCGACCTTCGACGAGCTGCGCGCCCTGACGCTGCGGGACACGGACGGCAAGAGCGACCGCGCGGAGATCCGGCTCGCGACGCCCGCGGAATACCGGAAGATCTGCGAAAAATACGGCAAGCACTGCGTCCCGGAGCTGAAATCGAACTTCACGGAGGACGAGATCCGCGAGATCCTCGCGATCTTCGACGGGTATCTCGAGAACACGACGTTCATTGCGTTCAACATCGCAAACCTCGACCTCGTGCGCAGCGTGAAGCCCGACCAGAAGTGCCAGTTCCTCGCGGGCAGCTGGAACGACGACTACCCGGAGATGCTCGCGGCGCGCGGGATGGATCTCGACATCGCGTGGACCGCCCTGACGGAGGAGCGCGTGAAGGCCTGCCACGACCGCGGCATCGAGGTCAACTGCTGGACCGTGGACGATCCCGAGAAGGCCGCGATGCTCATCTCCTGGGGCGTCGACTACATTACGAGCAATATCCTCGAATAAACAATCCGGATTCCAGAGAAATGACGCGAAAGCCGAACATGGCTCCGCGTCATTTTTTCCTAATCTTCAGAATCGTGGCCGTCGTTCCCGTCACGCGGAACGCGATCTCATACCCCGCGTAGGGGAAACCGTATTCCCGCCCGTCCGTCCCGTTTTCCGCTCTGCCGCGGTAGGACGGCCGGGGATCTCCGCAGAGGACCGAGACGAGGGGCGCGCGCTTCTCCTCGGGCAGGAGGGAGAGCAGATCATCGGGATCCTCCACCGTCAGCCGGTCCCCGTCGAGAGCGTCCGCATAGCCGCCGACCGCGTCCGGGACCGCATCGGCGAAGGGCAGGTAGGGCTTGATGTCGTAGACGGGTGTGTTGTCCGTCATGTCGATCCCCGCGATCCGGAGGACCGGCCCCAGCGCGGGATCCTGTTCGACGGCGAGGAGCTGCACGACCGAGAGCCCGATCGGATTCGGCCGGTTCGGGGAGCGCGTCGCAAAAACGCCCATCCTCGTGTTCCCGCCGAGCCGCGGCGGACGGACCGTCGGCGACCAGGATTTCGGCGCCCCGCGGGAGGAAAACCCCTCCGAAAAGCCCCAGAGAATCCAGAGGTGCGAGAATCCTTCGATCCCGCGCAGGGCTTCCGGCACGCGGTATTCCTCCTCGAACACGACCGTTCCCGTGAGCTCCGGGACGATGCCGCTCTGCCGCGGAAGGCCGAATTTCTCCGGGAAATCCGTCCGGACGTGCGCGATGACGGAGAGGGCCGTCATTTTCCGCGCTCCTTCCGGTCATCCGCGAACTGCGGTGTGTAGCTCCCCTCCCGCTTGTCCTCCCGTGCGGCGAAGAGGGACTGGTACGGCTTGGCCTTGGTCGCCGCTTCCGCCGTCAGCCACCGCCAGAGCAGCACGACGACCGCGCAGACCGCATAGACGAAGACATAGACCGCGGCGGCCGTGAAGAGGGAACCGCCGTTTTTCAGGTACCCGCCCAGCGTCAGAAACGTCAGGTAAAAGACCAGAAACGTCGCGAGAAAATGCAGGATCACCCGGATCGGCGCGGTCAGAAGATCCGACGCGAGGAACTCCCGGGAGAGCCCGAGCCAGAGGGAAAAGAGGAGCAGCGAGACGACCGTCGGCGCGGCGGGCAGCCAGGCGGCATTGACCGATGCCCCGAGGAAGTATGCGGCGGTGATGAGAACGGTGTAGAAGACGCAGGCGCGGATGAGTACGCGGCGCGCGGCGGTGAGGAATTTCATGGCGGCCTCCCGGTTCGGTTTTGCTGTCCCCATCCTACCATGCAAACATGAAATTTTCTTGGAGCGGGTGAGAACACACCGTAAATTTGCGCGGATCGGGGGCGGGAGAGGGCGAAAAATGCATAAAATTCTGCGGATAAATGAATGAATATCGATTGACAGGAACGAATAATTATAGTATAATATACAGGAATTGTCCGGGAGGATGTCCCGGGACGAAACGGTACGGAGTACATCATGTCTGACAAGAAAAAACTCTCCCGACATGCCTGCCGGGAATTGATCTTCAAGCTCCTCTTCGCAAAGGAATTCGACCGGGAAGCCGATCCCGAAGCCTTTTACGACGCTTTCATCGAAATCACCGAGGAGCCGACGGCGGATTATGTCAAGGAAATCTTTCTCGGTGTCTGTGGTTCGCGCGAGGCCATCGACGCCGAGATCGAAAACACGAGCGAAAACTGGAAGCTGTCGCGCATGTCCACCTCGACCCGTTCCGTGCTCCGCATGGCGGTGTACGAGATGACCGGGGCCGACGTCCCGCCGAAGGTCGCGATCAACGAAGCGCTCGAGATCATCAAGCTCTACGACGAGGACAGCGCGCCGAAGTTCGTCAACGGGATCCTGAATAAAATCGCGCGCGAACGGGGGCTCATCGAATCATGATCCTCGGGATCGACACGAGCAACTACACGACCTCCGCCGCCCTGATCTCCCGAAACGGGGAAGCGCTCCTCAACGCGAAGCTCCCCCTGCCCGTGAAGGAGGGCGAACGCGGACTCCGGCAGAGCGACGCGGTCTTCCATCATGTCCGCGGACTGCCGGACGCCGCACGGATGGTCGGGGAGGTCCTCGCAGCCCATCCGGACGATCCCATAGCCGCCGTCGGCGTATCGGAAACCCCGCGCGACACGCCTGGCTCGTATATGCCGTGCTTTCTCGCGGGCGTCTCTGCGGCTGAAATGACCGCGCAGGCGCTCGGTGTGCCGCTCTTGAGGTTCTCGCATCAGGCCGGTCACGTCATGGCGGCGCTGACCTCCGCCTGCCGGAAGGAACCCGACCGCCGTGACGCGCTGCTCGCGGAGCCGTTTTTCGCGTTCCACGTCTCCGGCGGGACCACGGATCTCTTGCTCGTCAATCCCGACGAGAAGCGGATCTTTTCGATTGAGCAGATCGGCGGATCGAAGGACATCAACGCCGGTCAGGCGGTCGACCGCGCCGGGGTGATGATGGGATTCCCCTTTCCGGCGGGACCCTCGCTGGACCGGGCAGCCGCACAAGCAGCCGAACAGGGCATCAAGCCGGCGCGCGCATCCGTTTCGGTGGAGGGGACGTTCTGCAACCTCTCGGGGCTCGAGAACCGGGCGGCGGCGCTCTGGCGCGAAACCGGGGACCGGGCGGCGGTATCGCTGTTCGTGCTCGATTTCATCGCCCGCACGCTCGAAGAGATGACGAAGAACGCCATCGGGCAATACGGACGTCTGCCGGTGATCTACGCGGGCGGCGTCATGAGCTCCGAAACCGTACGCCGGACGCTCGGCGCATATGGGATGTTTGCCGACGCGGCCTATTCCTCGGACAACGCGGCCGGGATCGCGTGGCTCGCACAGGAGGCGATGCGCCGTGGCTGAAATCTATTATTCCTCCCGCGCGCCGAGAACGCCGGAAGCGCTGACGGTGAGCCAGCTCAACGAATTCGTGAAGCGGATGCTCGAATCGTCGGCGCCTCTCCAGAACCTCACGGTCCGCGGCGAGATCTCCAATTTCAAGAATCACTATTCCGGGCACTTTTATTTCACCCTGAAGGACGAGGCGAGCCAGCTCAGGGCCGTCATGTTCCGCTCGGCCGCCGCGCGGCTGAAATTCCTGCCGGAGGATGGCATGAAGGTCACGGTGCGGGGGCGTCTCTCCGCATTCGTGCGCGACGGCGTGTATCAGCTTTACTGTGACACGATGGAACCGGACGGCGTCGGCGCGCTGTGGGTGGCTTTTGAGCAGCTCAAGAACAAGCTCGGCGCAGAGGGGCTCTTCTCCCCCGAGCGCAAACGTCCGCTGCCGAAGATCCCCGCCCGCATCGGCGTCGTCACCAGTCCGACCGGCGCGGTGATCCGGGACATCATCAACGTGACGGGACGCCGCTTCCCGATGGCGCGGATCACGCTCTATCCCTCCCTCGTGCAGGGAGCGGAGGCGCCCGGTCAGCTCATCGCGGGGCTCGATTACTTCAACCGGACCGATTCCGCGGACGTGATCATCATCGGGCGCGGCGGCGGTTCGTTCGAGGATCTGTGGGCGTTCAACGACGAAGCCCTCGCGCGCACCGTGGCAGCCTCCCGGATCCCGGTGATCTCGGCGGTCGGCCACGATACGGACTTCACGATCTGCGATTTTGCCGCCGACGTCCGCGCGCCCACCCCATCCGCCGCGGCAGAGCTGGCCGTCCCCGATACGGCGGAACTGAAGCGGAAAATCACGAATCTCATCGCGCGGGAAGCGGGCATCCTCGCCTCGAAGGTGCACCTCGACCGCCAGAGGCTCGACGCGCTGGCCTCCTCCCGGGCGCTGCGGGACCCGATCGGCGCGGTGGAGGAGAGAAGGCTGCTGCTCGACGCGGCTACGGATCGGCTGCGCCGCGCGGAAGCGACCCGGGTTGCCGTCCGGCGTGCGGGACTCGGCGAGATTGCCGGAAAGCTATCCGCGCTCGACCCGCTGGCGACGCTGTCGAGAGGGTATGCCGCGGTCTACCGGCCGGACGGCGCGCTCGTGCGTTCCGTCGGCGACATGCATGAAGGAGAACGCGTCACGGTCCGGACCGTCGGCGGCGAGGCCGTCTGCACGGTTGACGAGGTGAAGGAGGAAATCCGATGAAAAAGACCAAAGAAACTGTGGAAATAGAAGAACAGGAACGGAACATGACCTTCGAGGAGGCAATCGCGCGGCTCGAGGAGATCGTGCGCGCCCTCGAATCCGGTTCCGCGCCGCTCGACGAATCCCTCGCGCTCTTCGAGGAGGGCGTCGGACTCGTGAAGCTCTGCAACGCGCGTCTCGATACGGCGGAGCAGAAGGTGAAGCTGTTGATCCCGAACCCGGACGGCACCGCGGAAGAATGCGACATGCCGCCCATGACCTGACGGGAGGCATCCGGTGGAATACAAAACCAACATCGAAGCCGCGCTGAAAACGGCGGTGGGCCTTCTGGAAGACGCGCTCACCGACGCCCTCGGCGAACGGTACACCGGGAACACGGCTGTCGCGGAGGCCATGCGCTACTCCGCACTCGGCGGCGGCAAACGCATCCGGGCCTTCCTCGTGCTCGCGTTCTGCCGGCTCTTCGGCGGAGAAACGAAAGCGGCGCTCCCGTTTGCCTGCGCGCTCGAATGCGTCCACGCCTATTCGCTGATCCACGACGATCTGCCCTGCATGGATGACGACGATCTGCGCCGGGGGAAGCCCTCGTGCCACATCGCGTTCGGCGAAGCGGAGGCGCTCCTCGCGGGCGACGCGCTCCTGACCTACGCCTTCGAATGCGCCGCGTCAAATGCGTGCGTGAGCGCCGAATCCGTGCGCCTCGCCGTCAAGACCCTGGCGGCGGAAGCCGGTCCCCGCGGCATGGTCGGCGGCCAGACCCTCGACATGGCGGCGGAGATGAAGGACTACGACGAGCTCAAAACCATGATCGACGGCAAGACCTCCGCCCTGATCCGGGCCTCGTGCCTCCTCGGGTATTACGCGGCGACGGACGAGGCCGATCCCACGGTGATCGAAAGGATCACCGCCTACGCGAACGCCGTCGGGCTGGGCTTCCAGATCCACGACGACATCCTCGACGTGACGAGCGATACCGAAACGCTCGGCAAGCAGGTGGGGAGCGACGAGAAGAACGGCAAGAAGACCGCCCTCGCGTTCATGACCCTCGACGAGGCGCGGCAGACGGAGGCCGGACTGGTGCGCGATGCGCGGGAAGCGGTCGCTGGCTTCGCCGGATCCGACACGCTCGCCGATCTCGCCCTCTGGCTCAGCAGGCGGAACAAATGAGACTCGATCTGCGCCTCACGGAGCTGGGCCTTGCGAAGAGCCGGACACGCGCGCAGTCCCTCATCGCGGGAGGCTTCGTCACGGTCAACGGCGTACCCGTCACAAAGCCGTCGCACGACGTCGGAGAAGACGACGCGATCGTGATCACCGGCGAGGAGCACCCCTTCGTCGGACGCGGCGGCATGAAGCTCGAGAGCGCCCTCGACCGCTTCGGCATCGATCCGGCAGGCCTCGTCTGCGCGGACATCGGCGCGTCGACCGGGGGCTTTACCGACTGTCTTCTCCGGCACGGCGCCGCGAAGGTCTGGGCAGTCGACGCCGGACACGGCCAGCTCGACCCGACGCTGCGAGCCGATCCCCGCGTGGTGAACCGCGAAGGCGTCAACGCGCGCACCCTGTCCCCGGCGATCATTCCGGAGCCCGTCTCGCTCGCGGTCCTCGATCTCTCCTTCATCTCGCAGACGCTGGTGATCCCCGCGCTCGTCACGGTGATGACGCCGGATGCCGGGTACGTCGGGCTCATCAAGCCGCAGTTCGAGTGCGGACGGGAAGCGCTCGGAGGGGGCGGCATCGTGCGGGACAAAAAACAGCATGTCATGGCGGTGCGCAAGGTCCTCGCCTCGCTGGACGGAGCGGGCCTCGGCGCCGTCGGACTGATGAAATCCCCCGTGCGCGGCGGGGATGGCAATACGGAATTTCTCGTTTACGCGAAACGCGGCATCCCCCGCACCGTCGGAGAACGGGAGACGGCGGACGCCGTACAGGCATAAAACGGATTTGATTATGAAACCGATCACTGACATCATCCTCATACCGAATACGGTCAAGGGCATCCCCGAGGAGCGCATCGCGGAGATCGCGGCGCGGCTGACGGGGCATGGCTGCCGGGTGGGCGTCCTGCCGGAATACGCCGGGGAGCTCTCGTATCTCGGAAACGCCGTCTCCTATACCGGAGAGCGCGGCGACGCAGCCCTCGTGCTCGGCGGGGACGGCTCGATCATCGAAGCCTCCCACCGTCTGCTCGGCCGCGGCATCCCGATCATCGGCATCAACTACGGCCACGTCGGCTTCCTCTCGGAGATCGGGCACGGCGAGCTCTGCCTGCTCGAACGTCTCCTCACGGGGCATTACACCGTCGAGGAGCGGATGATGCTCGACGCGCGGGTGACGGACGGGGACGGCGCGCTCCGCGGATCCTTCACCGTGCTCAACGACATCGTCCTCACGAACGGTCCGGTCTCCCGGCTCATTTCGTTCGATGTGTTCTGCGGCGGCGTCCGGTTCGAGACCTGCCGCGCGGACGGCATGATCGCGGCGACGCCGACCGGCTCCACGGCCTATTCGCTCTCGGCGGGCGGCCCGGTCCTCGACCCCTCGATCGAAGCGTTCTGCCTCACGCCGATCTGCCCGCATACGCTTTCGAGCCGTCCGGTCATCTTCCGCGGCGACGCCGTCATCCGGCTGACGAACATCCAGCCGAACGGGGCGTCCGTGTACCTCAACGCCGACGGACGGGAGGATCTGGCGATCCGCGAGGGCGACACGGTCGAAGTGTTCCGCTCCGGGTACGTCACCAAGCTCCTGCGCGTCCGCGACGACAGCTTCCTCGGCGTTCTCCACGCGAAGCTGTCCCAGTAACCTGCGAAACAGCACCATATTTCCCGCCGGGTCCGCCCGCGGTCTGAAAGGATACCATCATGAAAGTCAAGAGACACAACAAGATCCTCGAGATCATCGAGAACTACAACATTGAAACGCAGGAAGAGCTGATCGAAAAGCTCAAGCTCGCCGGATTTGAAGTCACGCAGGCGACGGTGTCCCGCGATATCCGCGAGCTGAAGCTCCTCAAGCAGATGTCCGACATGGGGACCTACAAATACGTGGTCCCGAAGAACAACGCGACGGAGAACCAGCATGTGTACAGCCGCGCGCTGGCCTCCTCGGTCAAGGGCGTCGACTACTCGATGAACGCGATCGTCATCAAGACCTACGCGGGCATGGCGAACGCGGTGGCGGCGGGCGTGGACACCCTCCACGAGGCGGATATCCTCGGCTGCGTGGCGGGCGACGACTGCATCATCATCATCTGCCGGGATCCCGACGCGGCGGCGGTCATCGCGCACCGGATCACCAAGCTCATCAATTCATAAGTCATGCTTTCGAGCCTTTCCATTGAAAACATCGCCGTCGCGCGTCAGCTGGACATCTCCTTCGGCGAGGGCTTCACCGTCATCACCGGGCGGACCGGAGCGGGAAAATCGATCCTCATCGACAGCCTGCTCCTCCTTTGCGGCGCGAAAAACGGACGGGAGCTTCTGCGGACCGGGGAAGAGCGCGCGACGGTTTCGGCGGTCTTTTCCTGCACGCCGTCGATGGCAGAACGCCTCGATACGCTGGGCTATCCGCCGGATGAGAACGGGGAGATCTCCCTCTTCCGCGCGATCACGGCGGACGGACGCTCGACGGTGAAGATCAACCGCCGCACAGCCCCGCTTTCCGCCCTGAAGGAGACCGCGCCGATCCTTTTGAGCATCCAGACGCAGAGCGAGCGGAGCGATTTCGCGGACAAGGCGACCTATCCGGCCCTGCTCGACGCATTCGCCGACGACGAAGCCGAACGCGCGGAATACGCCGACGCTTACGCCGCCCTGACGGAG
Organism: Clostridia bacterium; assembly: GCA_017412675.1. Lineage (GTDB taxonomy): Bacteria > Bacillota > Clostridia > Oscillospirales > CAG-272 > UMGS1696. The sequence goes on along the minus strand of JAFPWV010000056.1, from coordinate 43,233 downwards.
GTGAAGGCGCAGATCGCCGCCCAGCGCGAAGCCATGAGCCAGCGCGAAATGCTGCTCGACATCCTCCGCTATCAGAAGAAGGAGATCGACTCGGCGCGGCTCACGGCGGACGACGAGGAGGAGCGGCTCATCCGTCTGCGCACCAGGCTCAAGAGTCTCGAAAAGGTGACCAAATATGCCGGGATCGTCGTCAAGGCCCTCTCGGAGAGCGAAAAAGGCGCGACGGCGGCATATCTGATCGAGCGGGCGGAAAACGCGCTCTCCCAGCTCGGCGAGGTCGTCGAGGGAGCGGATGAAATGGCCGCGCGCCTCGCAAACTACCGCTACGAGATCCTCGACATCGCCGAACGGGTGCGCGACGCCCTCGACGAAGACGTCGGAGATCCCGCGGAGAAGCTCACCCAGATCGAAGCGCGCCTCGCCCTGATCGAAAAGCTCGAACGCAAATACGGCGCGACGATCGCGGAGGTGAAGGCCAAGAGAGCACAGATCGGGCAGAAGATCGCGGACCTCGAGGACGGGGACTTCCGGCTCGCCGAGCTCGAAAAACGCCTCGCCGGGGAAGTGACCCGCGCGGGTGACGCCGCCGTCCGGCTCCGCGCCAAACGAACGGCCGCCGCGGAAAAGCTCTCCGCCGAGATCCTCTCATCGCTGCGGTTCCTCGACATGCCGAAGGTGCGCTTCCGCATCGCCGTCACGCCGCTCACGGAGAAGGGCACGCCCCTCTTCCGCGCGGACGGATGCGACGACGTCGACTTCCTCATCTCGGTCAACGCCGGGGAGGAGCTCGGCTCACTCGGCAGGGTGTCCTCCGGCGGCGAGCTGTCGCGTATCACGCTGGCGCTCAAAACCGCGCTCGCCGGGAAGAACGACTCCGGCACCATGATCTTCGACGAGATCGACACGGGCGTTTCGGGCGGCACGGCGGAGCGCATCGGCATCATGCTGGAGCGGCTCGGCCGGAACACGCAGGTCATCAGCGTCACCCACTCCCCGCAGATCGCGTCCGTCGCGCCCCGCCACCTCCTCATCGAAAAGCACGAGGAGGACGGTCGGACGGAGAGCACGGTCCGCGAGATCACCGGGGAAGAGCGGACGGCGGAAATCGCCCGGATCATCGGCGGCATCAGCGTCACCGAGAAGCAGACCGCCGCGGCGCGGGAAATGCTGACGAAGAGAACGAAAAACGAAGGGTAACCCCAAAAGCACGGCGGGCGATCCGCTTGCCGATCCACGATAAAAAGCCATCAATCATACAGGAGAATCAATTTCATGACAATTTACGACGAACTGAAAGCGCGCGGACTCATCGCGCAGGTGACGGACGAGGAAGAGATCAAAAACATGATCAACGCGGGCAAGGCCACCTTCTATATCGGCTTTGACTGCACGGCGGACAGTCTCACGGCGGGGCATTTCATGGCGCTGACGCTGATGAAGCGGCTGCAGATGGCGGGCAACCGTCCCATCGCCCTGATCGGCGGCGGCACGACCATGATCGGCGACCCCTCCGGACGCACGGACATGCGGAAAATGCTGACCCGTGAAGACATCGACCACAATGCCGAATGCTTCAAGAAGCAGATGGAGCGCTTCATCGACTTCGGAGAGGGCAAGGCGATGATGGTGAACAACGCGGACTGGCTGATGAACCTCAATTACGTCGGCCTTCTGCGCGAGGTCGGCGCGTGCTTCTCCGTCAACAATATGCTCCGCGCAGAATGCTACAAGCAGAGAATGGAGCACGGCCTGTCCTTCCTCGAATTCAACTACATGATCATGCAGTCCTACGACTTCTACTACCTGTACCAGCACTACGGCTGCAACATGCAGTTCGGCGGCGACGACCAGTGGTCGAATATGCTCGGCGGTACGGAGCTCATCCGCAGAAAGCTCGGTAAGGACGCCCACGCGATGACGATCACCCTTCTGACGGACGCGCAGGGCAAGAAGATGGGCAAGACCGCGGGCAACGCCGTCTGGCTCGATCCGAACAAGACCAGCCCCTTCGAGTTCTACCAGTACTGGCGCAACGTGGGCGACGCGGACGTTCTGAAATGCATCCGCATGCTCACCTTCCTCCCGCTCGAGGAGATCGACGCGATGGACAAATGGGAGGGCAGCCAGCTCAACCGGGCGAAGGAGATCCTCGCGTGGGAGCTCACGAAGCTCGTGCACGGCGAAGAAGAGGCGAAGAAGGCCGAGGCTGCGGCAAAGGCGCTCTTCGGCGGCGGCGCGGACAATTCCAACATGCCGACGACCGCGCTTAACGCAGAGGACTTCACGGACGGAAAGATCACCGTGATCGATCTGCTCGTCAAGGCGGGACTCTGCACGACGAAATCCGACGCGCGCCGGACGATCCAGCAGGGCGGCGTGTTCGTCGGCGACGACAAGGTCGCGGATGTTTCGATCGCGGTCGAGGAATCGCGCTTCGACGGGGACGGCGTCATCATCCGCAAGGGCAAGAAGAATTTCCACAAGTTTACGAAATGAGCCGGTATCAGATCCTACTCTTTGACGCGGACAATACCCTGTTCGATTTCACCCGGGCGGAGGAGCTCGCCTTCCGGGAAACGGCGGTGAAGGGAGGCCTCGTCTATACGGACGCGCTTTACCGGCGCTATTCCGAGATCAATGACAGCCTCTGGAAGAAGCTCGAGCGGCGGGAGATCGACCTCGAAAGCCTCAAGCTCGAGCGGTTCCGCCTCCTGCTCGAGGAATGCGGCGCGGCGGAGGGGGACGACCTCTTCTCGTATGCCGCGTTTCTGAGGGACGCCTACATCGAATCGCTCGGGGAGCAGTCCTGCCTCATCGACGGGGCGGAGGCGCTCTGCCGGGATCTCGCGGGGCATTACCGGATGTTCATCGTCACCAACGGCATCTCTCGCATCCAGCGGAAACGCTTTGCGAAATCGGCCATCGCGCCGTACTTCGAGGGGATGTTCGTCTCGGAGGAGCTGGGCGTCCAGAAACCCTCGGCTGCCTATTTTGACGCCGTGTTCGCCGCGCTCGGTCGGCCGGAGAAGTCCTCGGTCCTCGTGATCGGCGACTCCCTGACCTCGGACTGCGACGGCGCGATCGCCTACGGGCTCGACATCTGCCGCTTCGATCCGAAAGAGGAAGGGGACGGCGGACGCGCGCTCACCTACACGGTCGGAAAACTGTCCGAAATCCGGGATCTGCTCGACGGAGGGAAATCATGAACGACACGATCGGCAAGCTCGCCGCATGGGCCGGGACGTACGGAGAGGATCTTTCCGTTTGCTTTGACGAGCCCATGAGCCGGCACACCTCCTTCCGCATCGGGGGACCCGCCGCGCTCTATCTCGTGCCCCGGACGCGGGAGGCCTTCACCGCCGCGGTCAGGGCCGCGCATGAAACGGAGACGCGCTTCTTCGTCCTCGGCAACGGGAGCAATGTGCTCTTCGACGACGCGGGATATGACGGCGCGGTCATCTCGTCCTCCGCGCTCGACGCGATCACCCTCGACGGGGATCTGCTCACGGCGGAGGCGGGCGCGTCGCTCTCTTCCGTCTGCAAGAAGGCGCGGGACGCCTCGCTCGCGGGACTGGAATTCGCCTACGGGATCCCCGGATCGGTGGGCGGCGCGGTCGTGATGAACGCCGGTGCGTACGGCGGGGAGATCAAGGACGTCCTCGAGGAGAGCACCGCCTTCGATCCCGCCTCCGGAGAGATCGTTTCGATCCCGCTCGCGGAGCACGCCTACGGCTACCGGGACAGCGTCTATAAGCACACGGACCGCATCGTCCTCGCAGCCTCGTTCCGGCTCGTGCCCGGGAATCGGGAGGAGATCGGGGCGAAGATGAACGACATCGCCGGGCGCCGGGTGGCGAAGCAGCCGCTCGAATATCCCAGCGCGGGGAGCGTCTTCAAGCGGCCCGAAGGGCATTTCGTCGGCCAGATGGTCGAGGAGAGCGGCCTCAAGGGATTTCGCATCGGCGGCGCGGAGGTGTCCGAAAAGCACGCCGGCTTCATCGTCAACCGCGGCGGCGCGACCTCCCGTGACGTTCTCGCTCTCGTCGGGCATATCCGGGAAGTCGTATTGAAAAACTACGGGGTTGAGCTCGAATGCGAGATCATCCACGTGAAATGAGTGCAACATGGAACCTTCCTTTTCGCAGAAAGTAAAAACCACGCTCGCGGAAGCGGAGATCAAAAAGAAATGCTGCCGGCACACGGCGGATGACTGCGCGGCGCTCGGGGACGAGGACCATGCGGCCGCCGCTCTCGAAGAGGTTTTCAGAAGGTGCCGGTGCGAGGGGTGCCGCGGCGTTTTGCTGCGCACCCTTTTTCTCCGCTGGGGCTCGGTCTCGGATCCCGCGAAGTCCTATCAGCTCGACCTCGCCTTTCACGACGGGGAGTTTGCCCGTACCGCGGCGCAGATCCTCGCGGAATGCGGCTTCTTCTTCGGCGAGGCGCATCGGCGGGGCAGGCCCGTGCTCACCCTGCGCGCGGCGGAGACCATCGGGGACTTCCTCGCGTTCATCGGCGCGACGGGCGAGGCGTTCGACTTCATGAACGTGAAGATCGAGCGGGAATTCCGCGGGAACGTCAACCGGCAGGTGAATTTCGACACGGCGAACATTGCGAAGCAGCTCGCGGCGGCGGAAAAGGTCGCCCATGCGGCGGCGAAGCTCCGGGCGTCGGGACGGTACGACCGTCTCCCGGCGGAGGTGCGCGCGGCGGCGGAGGCGCGGGAGGCCAATCCCCAGCTCACGCTCGAGGACCTCGGGAAGCTCTCCGATCCGCCGGTCTCGAAGTCCGGGATGCGCCACCGGCTCGAAAGACTGCTCGAGGCGGCGCGATGCGATGACGGCCCCGGCGGGCAAACAGAGTAAAGGAGGCGCAGCATGGCGGATTTCGTGCATCTGCATCTGCACAGCGAATACAGCCTGCTCGACGGCGCGTGCCGGATTGCGGATATCCCGAAGGCGGCGAAGCTGGCGGGTCACCGCGCCGTGGCGATCACCGACCACGGGAACATGTACGGCGCGGTCGAATTCTATAAGGCCTGCAAAGCGGAGGGGATCAAGCCGATCATCGGCTGCGAGGTCTACGTCGCCCGCCGGAGCCGCTTCGACCGGGAGCGCGACCTCGACGGCTCGTCCAACCACCTCATCCTCTTGGCGAAGAACGCGGCGGGCTACCAGAATCTCATCACCCTCGTGTCGAAGGGCTTCACCGAGGGCTTTTATTCGCGCCCGCGGATCGATACGGATCTGCTCGAGGCGCACACGGACGGGCTGATCTGCCTCTCCGCCTGCCTCGCCGGGTACATCCCGCGCGCGATCGTAGCCGGGGAATACGACAAGGCCGAGGAGTACGCCCTGCGGCTGGAACGTGCGTTCGGCCACGGCAATTTCTATCTCGAGCTGCAGAATCACCGCCTGCGCGACGATCCGGTCGTCTGCGAGGGGATCCGGCGGCTGTCGGAGCGCACGGGCATCCCGATGGCGGCGACGAACGACGTCCACTATATTAAAAAGGCGGACGCCGAGACGCAGAACGTCCTCGTATGCATCCAGACCGGGAACACCGTCGCCGATGGCAATCCCGTGGGATTCGAGACGGACGAGTTCTACTACAAGAACACCCCGGAGATGGAGAAGCTCTTCCGGGATTACGAAGGCGCGCTCGAAAACACCGTGAAGATCGCCGACATGTGCGCGTTCGATTTCGAGTTCGGGAAGATCAAGCTCCCGCGCTACACCCCGGAGAACGGGATGGCTCCCGGCGAATACCTCCGTTCCCTCGCGCTCGAAGGCTTTGAAAAGAAGATCGCGGACGGCCACATCGTCCCCGGATCGCCGTTTTCGCGCGAGGACTACCTCTCCCGCGTCGACTACGAGCTCTCGGTCATCGGGCAGATGGGCTACGCCGAATACTACCTGATCGTCTGGGACTTCGTCCATGCCGCGAAGCAGAAGGGAATTCCCGTCGGACCGGGGCGCGGATCGGGCGCGGGCTCGCTTGTCGCCTACCTCGTCGGGATCACGGACATCGACCCGCTCCGCTTCGATCTCTTGTTCGAGCGCTTCCTCAATCCCGAGCGGGTGAGTATGCCGGACTTCGACATCGACTTCTGCTACGACCGCCGGGACGAGGCCATCGCTTATGTGCGTGAGAAGTACGGCGAGGACCACACGGCGCAGATCGTGACCTTCGGGACCCTCGCGGCGCGTGCGGCGGTCCGGGACGTGGGGCGCGCCCTCGGGATGCCCTACGCCGACGTGGACGCCGTGGCGAAGCAGATCCCGCAGGCCCTCGGCATGACGCTCGCGAAGGCGATGGAAGCGAGCCCCGAGCTGAAGAGCCTCTACGACGGCGACGACCGTGTGAAGCGCCTGATCGACACCGCGGCCGCCCTCGAAGGGATGCCCCGCCACGCCTCGACGCACGCTGCCGGGGTGGTCATCACCGATCTCCCCGTGACGGAGTATGTCCCCGTGTCGGTCAACTCCGGCATCATCGTCACGCAGTTCGACATGGACACCATCGCGGAGCTCGGGCTTCTGAAATTCGACTTCCTCGCCCTCCGCTACCTCACGATCATCGACCACGCCGAGCGGCAGATCCGGGAACGCCTCCCGGACTTCGATCTCACGAAGGTCGACATCGGGGATCCCGCGACCTACGACACGATCTCGGCCGGCCGGTGCGACGGCGTGTTCCAGCTCGAATCCGCCGGGATGCGCCAGATGCTCACCCAGCTCAAGCCGCGGTGCATCGACGACATCATCGCGGCGATCGCGCTCTACCGCCCTGGGCCGATGGACTCCATCCCGCGCTACATCGAGGCGCGGCACGATCCGTCAAAGATCACCTACTGTACCCCGAAGCTCGCCCCGATCCTCGACGTGACCTACGGCTGCATCGTGTATCAGGAGCAGGTCATGCAGATCTTCCGCGAGATCGCCGGGTATTCCTTCGGCCACGCGGACGTCGTTCGCCGCGCGATCTCGAAAAAGAAGGCGGGCGTGCTTGAAAGCGAGCGTCAGTCCTTCCTCGACGGTGCGAAGGAGCGCGGGATCGCCGAAGAGGACGCCGTGAAGCTCTTCGAGGACATCGTCAGCTTCGCCAATTACGCCTTCAACAAATCCCACGCCGCGGCTTATGCGGTGCTCTCTTTCCGCACGGCCTATCTCAAGACGCATTATCCCCGCGAATACGAGAGCGCGCTCCTCACCTCGGTCCTGAATTCCTCCGACAAGATCGCGGAATACACCGCCGACTGCGCGAAGCAGGGGATCGCCGTCCTCCCGCCGGACATCAACCGGAGCCGCGGCGACTTTCACGTCGAGGGGAACGCGATCCGGTACGGGCTGACCGCGCTCAAGAACATCGGCGCGAGCTTCATCCAGAAGATCGTCGAGGAGCGGGAGACGGGCGGCATGTTCCGCGATTTCGACGACTTCATCGAACGGATGAGCGGGCGGGAGCTCAATAAGAAGCAGCTCGAAACGCTCATCAAATCCGGGGCGCTCGATTCCCTCGGGGTGGCGCGGAGCCGTCTGCTCGCCGTGTACGAGCTCGTGCTCGAGCGGCGAAGTCAGGCTGCCGCAAACATCGACGACGCGCAGATCGGACTGTTCGACGCCGACCAGAGCGCGAAGCCGAAGATCCCGCGGATCGAATACCCGCCGCTGCCGGAGTTCACCGCCAGGGAGAAGCTCGCGCTCGAGAAGGAGAGCTGCGGGCTCTACCTCTCGGGGAGCATCCTCGACGACTACGGGCAGCACCTCGAACGGATCCGGCCGGCCCGCATCCGCGATATCCGCGCGTCCTTCGCCGAACCTGCCGAAGGGGAGGACGACGGCGCGGAGAACATGGCGGACGCGGAGGGCACGCCGGAATACGCCGACCGCAGCCGCGTGACGATCGCCGGATCGGTGACGAAGCGCGTGAACAAGGCGACGAAGAACGGCGACCAGATGGCGTTCGTGACGATCGAAGACGCGACGGCGTCGATGGAGGTGCTCTTCTTCCCGAAGGTGCTTGAAAAATACGGGCATCTTCTGGTCTTCGACTCGGTCATCGCCGTCGCGGGGACGCTGTCCGCCCGGGAGGACGAGGAGGTCAAGCTGCTGGCCGACCGCGCGATCGAGCTGCTGCCGGATTCCCGCGCCGACGAGATCCCGGCGGAAGACATGCTCGCCGCACCGCCGAGGACCTCGTATGCCGACCGGCCGAAGCAGGACCCGGCGCCCGCGCATCCCTCGTATGAGAAGCGCCCGCAGGAGCCGCCGTCCTCCGGAACTTCTCCCGAAGCGCCGCGGAAGATCTATCTGCGCGTGCCGTCGGAGGAATCCGAGGCATACCGCCGCGCCCGTGCCTTCTGCGCGATCTTCTCCGGCTATGCCCCCGCGACCTTCTATTCGGCGGCGAAAAACGAATATCTCAAGCCCCCCGTCGGCATCCAGCCCTCCCCGTTCGTCCTCGCAGAGCTCTGCGAGATCCTCGGAGAAGAGAACGTCGTATGCCGGTGAGATGCAAAAAAGACCGTGACGAAACGGTCTTTTTTGGCGGCTTCACAGCCTTTTCATCATCCAGACGGTGTCGGCGTAACGCCCGTCTTTGTATTTCATGTTGCACGGGAGCGTGCCGCAGGTCACGAATCCGAGCGATTCATACAGCGAGACGGCGGCCGTGTTGCCTGCGACCGCTTCAAGCTCCGCCTGCTCGTATCCGGCCTGACGCGCGGCGTCGAGTGCGGTCTCCATCATCTTCCGGCCGATGCCCCTGCCCCAGAATTCCCGATAGAGCGCGATCCCGACGCTGCACCGGTGCCGGTACCGCAGCTGCGGCCCGACGCTCATGATCGAGCAGTTCCCGATATGCCGCCCGTCCGCAAATGCGGCGAGCATGAGGTCCCGCTCCGATTCCATGAGCCCCTCGAGGAACGCCCGCTCCGCCTCCGCCGTGATCGTGATCTCCTCCGGCTCCCGGACAAGGTAGGGCGTCTCGGCGGAGATGACCTTCAGATAGCGGATCAGCGCGTCGGCATCCTCAGGCGCCGCGTTCCGGATGACGATATCTGCCCCGGTCCTGTCCCGGAAGGTGAGCGGTCCGAATCGCATGGCCCGTCCTCAGTCCGTCAGGCACGCGTCGAGGTGCGCCTCGATGTCCGCGCGATCCATGCTGCGTCCGATGAACACCAGCTTGATCATCCGGTCGCCGTACACCGGGTCCCACGTCTCCTTGGCCTCGGGGAACCGCTTCAGAAGCTCCCGCTGTTCCTTCTTCGGTGCGGAAGCGATGAACAGGCCCGCCTGCTGCTCCGAGATCTGCCGTCCGGACTGTTCGAGGATGTACGCCATGTCCGGGTCCTCGCGGTACCAGACCATGCCCTTCGTGCGGATCACGCCCGGGAACCAGTCCTCGCACAGCGCGTCGAGGGCGGGGAGGCAGAACGGCTTGCGGCGGTAGTAAACGAAGGTCTCGATGCCGTATTCCAGCACCTCGGGGTTCTCGTGCTCCTCCGGATGCTCCATCGCGTCCACCCAGGCGGCGGAGTTCAGGGCGGCGTCCAGATCGAAGAGCCCGGTGTTGAGCAGCTTCGTGATGGGAAGATCGCAGTTTTTCGCCTCATAGATCACGGCGTCCTTCTGCAGGCTCCGCACGATCGCGCGAAGCTCCTTCAGGTCCTCTTCGCTCACGAGGTCCGCCTTGTTGAGGATGACGGTGTTGCAGAATTCGAGCTGCTGGATGAGCAGGCTTTCGACGTCGTCCTCGTCGATCTCCTCGGCGAGGAGCTTCTTGCCGTCGTCGAATTCGTCCCGCATCCGAGCGGCGTCCACTACGGCGACGATGTTGTCGAGCACGATCGGCAGACCGCCCTCGGTGCTCTCCTCGCAGATCATCGCGATGGTCTGCGCGATCGGAAGGGGCTCGCAGATACCGGAGGCCTCGATGATGATGTAATCGAACTTGCCGGAGGCCGCGAGTCTGCGCAGACCGTCCGCCAGATCGTCCTTCAGCGTGCAGCAGATGCAGCCGTTCATGAGGGGGACCATGTCGTTGCGCTCGACGGCGCCGGCTTTTTCGATGAGGGCGGCGTCGATGTTGACCTCGCCGATGTCGTTGACGATGACGGCGGCGCGGATGCCTTCGGTGTTGGCGAGGATGTGATTGAGAAGCGTCGTCTTGCCCGCGCCGAGATATCCGGTCAACAGGGCGATTTTGACGGTATTCTTCATGGTTTTCATCATTCCTTTCGGGTGCAAAAATCTCATCCCACATTTTAGCACGTTCGGGGTGGAATGTCAAGGCTTATTTCCGCGCCCCTTCCCGGAGAATTTACATTTTGCACACGGATTGATTCTTGATTCTTCCCCGGAAATACGGTATCATACCAAAAAAGAGCGGATTCGACCAATTTCGGCCTTTTTCGATCCGCTTTGCATTATGAGTTGTGGGAGGGATGAAGCATGATCCGCAAATTGAACAGCAGGCGCTCCGTCATCCTGCTTGCTGCGATCGCAGTCGTCTTTCTTGGGATCGTCGCGGTCGTGATCTGGGGAACGGCCGTCGACGCGGCGGACACGGCGGTGACACAGAGCCCTTCGCCCGCGGTCACGCAGAACAGCGCCAAGGGCGGGAAGAAGATCCTCGACGTAGAGCAGGAGATCATGGTCAAAACGCTGGAGGAAGGCGTCACGGACATGGGTGTGCTCGTCACGCAGGAGTACTATTTCACCGACGCCGTCACCCAGTCGAAGGTCAAGACGCTCTTCAGCATTCCGCTCGGCTTCACCGAGACGAGCTATGTCGCGACCTACGACGGCGTCGTCACAGCGGGGCTGGACTTTACGCGCATCCGCATCGCGCTCGACATCATGGGGAAGACCGTCACGGTCCGGATGCCGAAGGCGGAGATCCAGAACGTCGACATCGATCCGAACAGCTTCGTGCTCTATTCGGAGAAGAACGGCTTCGGCAATCCGCTCTCGATCTCGGAATTCAACGGCTCCATCGTCGAGCTTGAAAACAAAGCGAAAAACCGTGCCGTCGAACGCGGCCTGCTCGAACAGGCGGACGAGAACGCCCGGCGCGTCGTGAGCAACTTCATCGGCGGGTTCCTCGATCTGACGAAGTACGACATCCTCTGGGAATCGGAATGAGGAGGGCGCCGTGGAAAAAAAGCTCATCAAGATCCTGATCTCGCTCCTCTTGGTGCTTCTGGCCGCCGTCTCCTGCTTCCTCGTTTCGAGAATGTGCGACAACTCGAAGCTCAACAGCACGCTCCTCGCCTCCCTTGACGAGAAGACCTCGACGGTCATGAAGCTCACGTCCGCGTCCGCCGTCGCCTCTGCCGGCATTTCCGCGATCCCCGGCGACACCGCCACCCCGATCGCCGAAAAGCTGGCCGATCTGACCGGGTACTTCCTGATCGTGCTGAGCGTGCTGTACACCGAAAAGGCGCTTCTGACGCTGCTCGGTGCCGCCGCGTTCAAGGTGCTCATCCCCCTCGCCTGCCTGGCCGGGATCATTGGCGTCTGGTTCTGGGGAAGAGGCAAGCTGCTGGCGAAAAAGCTCGCGCTGTTCGCGGTGGCGATCGCCGTGGCCATCCCGGTGAGCCTCCTCGTCTCGGACGGCATCTACGACAAGTACTCCGCCCGCATCGACGAAACGCTCGCCTCCTCGGAGGAGCTGAACGAGGCGACCGCGCCGCTCGCGGAGGCGGATGAAGACGCATCCATCGTTGCGACGATCCTCTCCCGGCTCTCCGAAACGGCGACGAGCCTTGCGAACAAAGCGGCGGTCCTCCTCAACCGCTATGTCGAATCCGTGGCGATTCTGGTCGTGACGAGCTGCATCCTGCCGTGCCTCGGGCTCGTATGCATCCTGTGGCTCACCAAGCTGCTCTTCGGCGTCGACGTGATCGCCCGCGCGAGACCCGGCCGGACCGGCGCGAATCCGGGGGAACGCCCCGCCGATTACCCGGGCCCCGGTGACCGCAGAAGGGTGTGAGCCGGATCGATTTCTCTGCCAAAAAGAAGGACGGGGCATGACCTCGTCCTTCCCTTTATCCCGCCGCGTCAGAACTTCACGGCGACGCCTTCTTCGGAGGAGCGGAAGGCCGCCTCGATGACCTTCATGCACCGCAGAACTTCGGCGGGCTTGACGATCAGCTCTTCCGTCCCCGCGAGGACGCCCGCCAGATTCTGATACAGCGAATGCCATCCGCCGCCGGGGCTTCTGTCCGTATCGAATTCCTCGAATTCCTTGATCCTGTGGCGGCTCTGATCGCGCAAGAGGACCCGGTAGTCCTCGAACGCCTTGACCTTTTCGCGCGTGAGGGAATCCTCCTGGATGCGGCGGACGTGCGCGGCGGGGGAGCCGATGTCCTGCATTGTCAGCGCGCCCCGGTCACCCCAGATCGCCCAGCGGGGCAGGGGGATCGGCGCGTAGGTGGCCACCTCCATCTGGGCGACCAACCCGCTCTCGAAGGTGATGATGACCTTCGCGTAGTCGTCCACCTCTTCGCTCCAAAGCGGGAAGACGTTCGCGTACACCGTCCGGATCGGTTCCCTGATCATGTATAGGATCTGATCCAGCATGTGGACGCCCCAGTCGAGGAGCATCCCGCCGCCGTGATCCTTCATGCCGCGCCAGCCGTACATATCGCCGCCGCCGTTCGCGGAATGGATCCTCGATTCGATCATGTAGGGCTTCCCGACACAGCCGTCCTCGATGGCCTGCCGGACCTTCAGAAAGTCCGGGTCCCACCGGCGGTTCTGGTGTACGGTGAAGAGCCGTCCGGTCCGCTCTGACACCTCGATCATCCGCTCAACCTCCGCGCAGTTGCGGGCGGCGGGCTTCTCCGTCATGACGTTGAACCCGGCTTCCATCGCGCGGCAGGCGAGCTCGCTGTGATAGTTGTTGGCCGTCCCCACGACCACGAGATCGTAATCGCCGTCCGCGAGGAAGCGCTCCAGACTGTCGTAGGCGGTGAGTCCCGCAGCTTCGGCAGCCGCGCGTCTCTCCGGATCGATGTCGAACGCCGCGACGGCTTCAAACGGCACGTCGTCCCGGCGGATCGTCCCGAGGTGATACCCGGAGATCATGCCGCCGAACCCCATGAATCCCACTTTGTATGGCATGGCGCAAACTCCTTTTTTGAGAATTGATCTGCGGTTTCATTGTAGCACGTCCGGGCTGAGCAAGTCAAGTGCTTTTCCGAAAGCGGGCCGCGTTTTTTTGATTCTCCGGCGCAACCGCTGTCGCCACCGCGAAAATTCACAAAAAATTAAGCGGTTATTAAGCGGTTATTTCTTGTAAAAACAGCCGGTTTGCGCTATTCTATCGGTATCTTCCAAAGGACTTCAAACGATGTTCGGATACGTCAGGCCGCTCACAGCGGAGCTCAAGGTTTCCGAGGCGGAGCGGTACCGCGCCCTCTACTGCGGACTCTGCCGCGCGATGGGACGCACCACGGGCCAGCTCTCCCGCCTCACGCTCTCCTACGACTTCACCTTTTTCGCCGCCGTGCGGAGCATCCTCGAAGGCGTCGAGCCCTCGTTCGTCCCCATGCGGTGCCCCGCGCATCCCACCCACCGGCGTCTGACGGCGGAGGCCGATCCCGTCCTGACCTTCTCAGCTGCGCTCTCGGCCGCACTTGCCGACGCAAAGACCGACGACGACCTCGCGGACGAGCACGGCTTCACCCGCCTGAGGGCGGTCTCGGCAAAGCCCTTCACCGCCTCGATGGCCCGCCGCGCGGTAAACTTCCTGCCGCCGGACACCGACGGGGAGATCGGACGGTTTCTCGACCGCCTCGCACAGAAGGAGCGGGAGGGCTGTCCCTCGCTCGACGAAACGGTCTCCCTCTTCGGAGATCTGCTCGGCTTCGTCTTCTCCCTCGGTCTCAGCGGCGCATGCGCGGAGCTCGCCCGGCGGATCGGCACGGCGACTGGGAAGTTCGTCTATCTCTGCGACGCGGCGGATGACCTCGCGGACGACGTGCGGCGCGGACGGTACAATCCGCTCTCGGCCGGCTGGGGTCCCCTCGCGCTCGAGAACGGCCGCCTCTCGCCGATCGTGAAGGAGAGCCTCGCGGCGTCGGCGCCCATCGGACTCGAAGAACTCGGGGAGGCGGCGGAGGAGCTCGATCCCGCGCACGTCCTCACCCCGATCGTCAAGAATATCATCTATCTCGGACTCCCGGCATCCCTCGGGCGTGTTCTCGACGGCCGCAAAGCGGAGAGCTCGCACGGGAGAAAGGAACGGTTATGAAAGATCCCTATCAGGTGCTCGGCATCCCCCGCAGCGCCTCGGACGAGGAGGTCAAGCGCGCCTACCGCAACCTCGCCCGGAAGTGGCACCCCGACAACTACGCCGGTCAGGCGCAAGCAGCGGGGTACGAGGAGATCATGAAGGAGATCAATGAAGCCTATGACGCGATCCAGAAGGAACGTGCGGGCGGCGGTCCCCAGTTCTCCGGCGGCACGCAGTCCTCATACTCGAGCTACACGTCGGCGGGCACGACCTCCTTCGAGTAGGTCCGCGAGCTCATCGCCAGAGGCAATTACGCGGACGCCAAACTCATCATCGATTCCACCCCCCCGGCGGACCGCGGCGCGGAATGGAACTATCTCATGGGCTGTCTCCTCTCCTACGCGGGGCAGTACTACGACGCGATGCGCTATATCGAGATCGCGTGCTACCTCGACCCTCAGAACGAGGAATACCGCGAGGCGAAAATGCGGATGCAGCGGCGCGGCGCGGACTACGGCAGCGTCTACCGCACGAATACCGGCGCGGGCGACTGCGATCTCTGCGGGACGTGCTCGACCCTGATCTGCTGCGACACCTGCTGCGAATGCATGGGCGGCGACCTCATCCGGTGCTGCTGAACCGAACATCCTACATGGAGGCATCATGTCCGACAAATCCCTGACGCGGAAAATCGCGCTCTGCGGCGTATTCGCCGCGCTCTGCCTCGTCTTCCTCTGGATCGGCGGGATGACGCTTCTCGATCTTTCGATCCTCGTGGTCTGCTCCCTCATGACCATGCTTCTCGTGGTCGAGACCGGGGAAAAGACGGCGTGGATCTACGCGGCGGCGACGGGCGTGCTCGCGCTCCTCTTGCTGCCCTCGAAGCTCTACGCGATCGAATACATCCTCTTCGCCGCCGTCTACCCGATCATGAAGCTGCATTTCGAGCGGCTCCGGCCCCTTTTCGCCTGGCCCGTGAAGATCTCCTTCCTCGACACGATGCTCCTCGTGTGCGTGGTGCTCGCCGAACACGTTTTCATGGCCGGGGACGACTATTTTGCGCTGAACTGGATCACCGTCGGCATGGGGACGCTCTTCTTCATCCTCTACGACATCACGATGACCCTGTGCATCTCTCTCTACATCGTCAAACTGCGCAAAAAACTGGGCTTCGGACGCCGGAAGTAAGGGCAATCTCATAAAAAGTGCGCCGTTTCGTTGACAACGGCGCTTTTCATATAGTATAATAATATAGATACAAAAGGCGCAGGCATACCGGATCCCGGAGACGGCCCGAGGAGGCGTGAAATGACATTGCGAAAATGGACTGCGTTTGTTCTGGCGGCGGCGCTGACTGCCCTCGGCTTCTGTGCCTGTTCACCCGGATCCGCCCATCCGACGCCTTCGGTCACCCTGACGGAAGACATGCTGTCCGGCTATACGATCATCCGCAGCGATTTCGCGGATGACGCGCTCACCCGGTGCGCCATGAGCGTGCGCGAGGCGGCGGAGGCTGCCGGATACAAGCTCAGGCTCACGACCGACTTCTGGAAAGAGGGCGTCAAGAGCTTCGAGATCCTCGACACGGAGATCCTCGTCGGCGACACCAACCGGCCCGAGACCGCCGAATTCCTCGATTCGCTCGCGCCGTGGCAATGGGGCTACGCGCTCGTCGGGACGAAGATCGTCATCGCGGGGCACGACCTCGAAGGCACGAAGGCCGCGGCGGACGCCTTCATCGAAAACATCATCGGGCGCAAGCCGCTCTCCTTCTCCGACACGGACCGCTTCGTCTACGGCGACGTCCTCGAGGGGACGGGCCGCACATGGTGGGTCCTCACCTGCGATGCGGAGGAGACCGGAGACGCGCTCATGCGCCGCGCGGACGCGCTCATCGGGGCGCACAACGGCACGGAGATCCTGATCCTGCGCTCGCCGTACGCGGAAGACGACGCTGCGGACGCACCGGACGGTTTTGCCGTCGGCGTCGATCGGAACGACGGGGTGAAGCGCATCCGCATCCTCTACCGGACGTCGGCCTACACCTATTCCTCCGGCAGCGCGATCGGCCTTCTGAACTACCCGAACCTCACGCCCGCCGAACGCGGCTCGCTGGTCTACACGGTCCTGAGAAGCCGTTCGACGGGGGATAAGATCGTTTACGCGGCTGCATCGCTTCCCCCGGACACCTCCTCCGGCACCAGGCTCCGCGTCGTCGAGGGATTCCTCGGCCATATGGGCAGCATCCCGGCGGTGCTTGCGGGCTTCGATCTCGGACTCGACGGGAAGCATGTGACGACCGAGGAGGACTTCATGCGCTTCGGTTATGCGGCGGCGGTCCGGATCGCGGCGGAGAAGGACGGGGAAGAGAACCCCGCCGTCTCGCTCTTCTTGCCCTACGAGGAGCTCGCATCCTCCGCCACATCGACGGACGGGGACGGCGTCCTCGCGGTCGGGCTGCAGAAAACGAAGAAATAACACGGCAATTCACCACAACGGAGAAAGACGATATGCTCAAAAGTATGACGGCATTCGGGCGTGCGCGGGGGATATCCTCGGACGGCGCGCTCGACATCACGGCGGAGCTGCGCTCCGTCAATTCCCGCTACCTCGACGTGAGCGTGCGAATGTCACGGCAGATCGCGCACCTCGAGGACAAGGTCAAGGCGTACCTCGCCGAAGCCGGGATCACGCGCGGCAAGGTGGAGGTCTACGTCGGCGCGGACGTCCTCGAAACGCGGGGGCTCGAGATCCTCGTCGACCACGAGGCGGCCCGCTCCTACATCAAGGCGCTCGAGGACCTGCGCGACACCTTCGGCCTCAAGGACGACATTTCCGTGATGCGCGTCGCGGCGAACCGGGATCTCTTCACGACGAAGAAGCCCGAGGAGGACGACGAGCGCGACTGGGCCGAGATCCGCACCGTTCTCGCTGAGGCGGTCGCCGGGTTCAGCGCGATGCGGGCGAAGGAGGGCGAGAACCTCTGCGCCGACCTGCTTTCCAAAATCGACACGCTCGAAGGCATGGCGGCGAAGGTCAAGGAGATGTCCGCGGCGGATATCGCAGGCTATCCGGCCAAGCTCGAAGCGCGCATCCGGCAGTTCCTCGCGGATTTCGACGCCGAGGCGTCCGAGCAGCGCATCCTGACCGAAGCGGCGATCTTCGCGGACAAGGCGGCGATCGACGAAGAGCTCGTCCGGCTGGCGTCCCACTTCAAGGCATTCCGCGAGATCATCTCCTCCGACGAGGCGGCGGGCCGCAAGCTCGACTTCCTCGTGCAGGAGATCAACCGCGAGACCAACACCATCGGCTCGAAGGCCGGCGACGCCGGGATCGCGCATCTCGTCGTCGACATGAAGACGGAGATCGAGAAGATCCGCGAGCAGATTCAGAATCTGGAGTGAGCGATGAAATTCGTAAACGTAGGCTTCAACAACATCATCAACGCCGAGCGGGTGATCGCGGTGATCGCGTCGGATTCCGCCCCGGCGAAGAGACTGATCCAGGACGCGAAGGACACGGGCCGCGCCATCGACTGCACCTCGGGGAGAAAGACCCGCAGCGTCGTCATCATGGACTCGGACCACATCGTGCTCTCGGCGATCCAGAACGAAACCATATCCGGACGGCTGAACGGCGCGTCCGATGAAGAAACGGAAGGAGACGGCGGCGATGAGTGAACATCGGGACGCAATGGAGAGAACGGCGGGCATGGTGCTCGTGATTTCCGGCCCGTCCGGCAGCGGCAAGGGCACGGTGATCGACATTCTGCGGGGACTCTGCCCGAATCTGGGGCTGTCGGTGTCCGCGACGACCCGGGCCATGCGCGAAGGCGAGGCCGAAGGGGTCAACTACTACTACAAGACCCGCGAACAGTTTGAAGAGCTCATCGCGGAGGGCGGCGTGCTCGAATACACGATCTACAACGGGAACTACTACGGCACCCTGAAGAGCGAGGCCGAGCGGATCCTCGACGCGGGCGAAGACCTCATCCTCGAGATCGAGGTCGACGGCGCGGGGCAGATCAAGCGGCTCATGGGAGACCGCGCCACGACCGTCATGCTCATCGCGCCTTCCGCCGAAGAACAGGAGAGACGCCTGCGCGGCCGCGGGACCGAGGATGACGACGTGATCGCCGCCCGGGTGAAGCGCGCGCGGGAGGAGATCAAGGAGGCGCCGAAGTACGATTACGTGGCGGTGAACGAAACCGACCGCGCCGAGGAATGCGCCCGCGACATCCTCTCCATCATCCGCGCCGAGCACATGCGCTCCGACCGCATGATGACCTATATTCACGATTATTTCGACGACGACGAGATCTGAACGGGATCGGGAAGAGAAAGGAAACTGCCATGGAAAACAACAACGAATCGATACTGAAGAACAGCGAGACCACGAGCTACAACCGCTACGCGCTGGTGGTGGCGTCTGCCAAATGCGCCCGGATCATCACGGACGAATATACGAAGCAGAGAGAGGTCGCCGAGAAGATCGCGGCGTCGAGCAAGGATTCCGAGAAGAAGAGCTCCATCGCGAGCATGATCAAGAAGGAATACCGCGACGAAAAGGCCGTGAAGACCGCCATCACCGGTCTCTACAACGGCGATTTCAAGATTATCGAACCGGACGGCGAGGAGAAGTTCATCTCCCGTCAGCAGCCCGACAACCTCGCGGAGCCCGGCGAATTCCCGGATGAGGAAGAGCGCGAAGAGTCCATCGACAATTTTGCCCTCGACGCGAACACCCCCGGGAAGAAGATCGCCCCCGAAGCGGCGGACGCCGAATAATCCCTCCGATTTTATCACAGCCCTCCGGCGGAAAGGACACGCACTGCCATGATTGCCGAAATCTACGTCCTCGACGTGCCGTTTCACGCCGACCGGGCATACACCTACTACGTTCCCCCGACGCTGGAAGACAGCGTGGTGCCCGGCTCCGTCGCGGAGGTCCCGTTCGGCAGAGGGAACCGCCGCATGACCGGAATCGTGACCGCGGTCCGGGACGGCGAGACGCCCGAGGGCGCCAAACCCGTCGCGGCAGTCGTGGGAGACGGTCCCGTGCTCGACGGGGAGCTGCTCGGGCTGTGTCTGTTCCTCAAGGAATACACCCTCTCGACCTTCGGCGACGCGCTGCGGACGGTCATCCCGCCGAACGCCATGTCGAAGATCGTGACCTATTACCGGGTCGCACCGGCCGGCGAGAACACGAAGAACGCCATGCAGGCCCTGAAGGCCGCGGTCGGCGAACGGGGACGGCTGGTCTGGTCGCTCATCGAGCACCGTCAGCGGTTCACCCGCCAGGCCGTCCAGGCCGAAGTCGATTTCGACTGCACGAAGACCCTGACAGCCATGCTCGGCCTCGGCCTCATCGAAAAGGTCACCGAGGTGAAGCGCTCGAGCGCGGGGCTCATCCGGCGCACCTACTCGCTCTCCTCCGCGCTGGAAGGGGGCTGGGACGCCGCGTTCGCCGGGGTCACCGGACGGAACCAGCTGAAGCTGCTCGAAGCGCTGCGCCATGCCGTCGAGGAAGGCGGCAGCCGGGAAGAGAGCGCGCTCTTTGAAGCGGCCGGACTCACGCAGGCGGCGGGACACAACGCGGCGAAAGCTCTCACCGAAAAGGGACTGCTCGTCGCGGCGGAGGAGACCGATTACCGCAATCCCTTCACCGTCGAATCAATCCTCGCCGAAGCGGAGACGACGGAGCGCGCGCCGAAGCCCGTCCTCACGGAGGAACAGACAGGCGCGTACCGTCAGATCGAAGAGCTCCTCACGGGCGGCAAGCCTGCGGCGGCGCTGCTTCACGGCGTGACGGGATCGGGCAAGACCAACGTCATCCTCGCGGCGATCGACAAGGTCCTCGAGGACGGACGCGGTGCGATCATGCTCGTGCCGGAGATCGCCCTGACGCCGCAGACCGTGGGCATCTTTCTCCGGCGGTACGGCGACCGGATCGCGGTGATCCACTCGGGCCTCTCCGCGGGAGAGCGCTTCGACGCGTGGCGGCGCATCCGCGAAGGGCTCGCCGACGTCGTGATCGGGACCCGGTCCGCAGTCTTCGCACCGCTCCGTCAGATCGGTCTGATCGTGATCGACGAGGAGCAGGAATACACCTACAAATCGGATGCCGATCCGAAGTACCACGCCCACGACATCGCCCGCTGGCGGTGCCGGGAACACAATGCGGTGATGCTGCTCTCCTCGGCGACGCCGTCCGTCGTGAGCTATTACAAGGCAAAGACGGGCGTCTACCGCCTCGTGGAGCTGAAGGAGCGGTACAACGGCGCCGCCCTGCCGAAGGTCGAGATCGTCGACATGCGCGGGGAAACGGCGCGGGGAAATCTCTCCCCCGTCGGCGCGCGGCTCGCGGAAAAGCTGCGCGAGGACAAGGCGGCGGGGCATCAGGCGATCCTCTTTCTCAACCGCCGCGGCTACAACAACTCCGTCGCCTGCCGGTCCTGCGGCAAGAGCATCAAATGCCCGAACTGCTCGGTGACCCTGACCTATCACGCGCTCCGCTCCCGCCTCTCCCGGATCGACAAGACCGACGAGGCCTATGAGGAGAACCGGAGAGAAAACGGGTTGCTCGTCTGCCACCTCTGCGGACACCGCGAAAAGGTCCCGGAAAAATGCCCGTTCTGCGGCGGCGAACACTTTTTGTTCATGGGCGCCGGGACGCAGAAGGCCGAGGACGACGTCGCCGCGATATTCCCGGATCTGAGAGTCCTGAGAATGGACTACGACACCACCCAGTCGAAATTCGCGCACGAGGAGATCCTCGCGAAGTTCCGGCGCGGTGAGGCGGACGTGCTGCTCGGCACGCAGATGGTGACGAAGGGCCACGATTTCCCGCGGGTTGCGACGGTCGGCGTGCTGAACGCGGACGGATCGCTCACGGTGGACGACTACCGGGCGTCGGAGCGGACCTTCGCCATGCTGACGCAGGTGATCGGACGGGCCGGCCGCGCGGATGTCCCGGGGACCGCCGTCATCCAGACGTACGATCCGGACAGCGAGGTCATCCGGCTCGCGGCGGAACAAAATTACGGGAAATTCTACGAGGGCGAGATCAAGCTGCGCAGATCGCTCACCTTCCCGCCCTTCTGCGACATCGCGGTCATCACGCTGTCCGGCGAGGACGAGGGGTATCTCGGGCTGGTCACGACGCGGATGTACGAGCGCGTGATCGAGCTGACCCGGCTCGATTTCCGCGACATCCCGCTGATGCTTTACGGGCCCTTCGAGGCGCCGATCTACCGGGTCCAGAACACCTGCCGGATGCGGCTCGTGCTCAAGTGCAGGCTGACGAAGCGCACGCGGGCGTTCCTCGCGGAGCTTCTGACGGAATTCGGCAAGGCGGGTCCCTCCCGCTTCACCGGCGGCATGGTGCAGACCCGGTCCGCCCGGCGCGTCACCGTCTCGGTCGATCTCAACCCGAGCACCGTATAACGATTTGATTGATAAAGAGGTATCGACATGGCCATACTGAATATTGTGAAAGAAGGCGACCCGCTGCTCCGCAAGAAATGCCGGCCCGTCACGGAAGTCACCCCGCGCATCCTCACGCTCCTCGACGACATGAAGGAGACGCTGATTGAGGCGAACGGGGCCGGACTTGCCGCGCCTCAGGTCGGGATCCTGCGCCGTATCGCGCTCGTGGACCTCGGCGAGGAGATCGTCGAGCTCATCAACCCGGAGATCGTCGAAAGCGAGGGCGAGCAGGAGGAAGTCGAGGGCTGCCTCTCCGTCCCGGACGTCTGGGGCATCACGAAGCGCCCGGCATGGGTCAAGGTGAAGGCCATGAACCGCGATGGCGAGGAATTCGAGGTCGAGGGAGAGGGGCTCAACGCCCGCTGCCTCTGCCATGAGATCGACCACCTCGACGGACACCTCTTCACGGACAATGTGGTCCACATCCTCTCGCCGGAAGAGGTCGAAGAACTGATGGGCGGGGAGGGCGAATGAGAATCCTCTTTATGGGAACACCGGAGCTCGCGGCCGTCACCCTCCGGGCGATCGACGAAAAGGAAGGCACCGAGATCGTCGGCGTCGTCACCCGGCCCGACAAGCCGAAGGGAAGGGGCATGAAGATGCTCGCCTCCCCGGTGAAGGAATACGCCGAAGCGCACGGCATCCCGGTGTATCAGCCGAAGACCCTCCGGGGCGGCGCGTTCGACGAAGACCTTCGCGCGCTCGATCCCGAGCTCATCGTCGTCGCGGCATACGGGAACATCCTGCCGCACGAGGTGCTCGTCTATCCGAAATACGGCTGCGTCAACGCGCACGGCTCGCTTTTGCCGAAGTACCGCGGCGCGTCCCCGATCCAGCGGGCGATCCTCGACGGCGAGCGCGAGACCGGGATCACCGCGATGTATATGGACGACGGCCTCGACACGGGCGACATTATCGAAAAATATCCCTGCCCGATCCTTGAGACGGACGACTGCGGCACCCTCACCGAACGGCTTGCGAAGCTGGCGGGCGAGGCGATGTGCGATGTGATCGACCGGATCGAAGCGGGCACCGTGACGCGCACGCCCCAGCCCGAAGAGGGAGCCAGCTACGCCGCGAAGATCGAAAAGGAGGACACGGTCCTCGATTTCGGGGAAAGCGCGCGGGACCTGGTCAACCGCATCCGCGCCCTCCATCCATCCCCCTGCGCCGCGACGACGCTGCCGGACGGCTCACCGCTCAAGATCACGGCGGCCAGGGCCGTAGACGACGATTCCGACGCCGAGCCCGGGACGATCCTCGCGGCAGACGGCAAGGGAACCGGCGGGATCACCGTTCGGTGCGGAGAGGGCGCGCTCTTCGTGACGGGGCTCATCCCCGCAGGAAAAAAGAACATGACCGCCGGGGATTTCGTGCGCGGAAGACGCGTCTCCCCCGGGGACCGCTGGGGGATCTGACCCCCGGAGAGGAGGTTCATCCTTGTATTATAACGGCGTTGATCTTTCTTATCTCGTTTTCGTCATCCCGCCGCTGATCTTCGCGCTCTGGGCGCAGTTCCGCGTGAAATCGGCCTTCTCGAAGTACTCGAAGGTGCCGTCCGAGCGCGGCATGACCGGAGCCGACGCGGCGCGGATGGTTTTGAACGCGAACGGCATCGGCGACGTGCGCATCGAGCGCGTCAACGGCGAGCTGACGGATCACTACGATCCGAAGGCGAACGTCATCCGCCTCTCGAACAGCACCTACGACGCGAGAACGGCTGCGGCGGTCGGCGTTGCGGCGCATGAAGCGGGACATGCCGTTCAGTATGCGTCGCAGTATCTCCCGATCAAGATCCGCGCGTCGATCCTCCCCGTGACGAACATCGGCTCGAATCTGGCGTTCCCGATCGTGCTGATCGGGCTCCTCTTCTCCTTCCAGCCGCTTCTCTATATCGGCGTCGCCTTCTTCGGTCTGGCGGTGATCTTCCAGCTCGTGACCCTCCCGGTGGAGTTCAACGCAAGCCGCCGCGCGCTCGAATGCCTTTCCGCCTCGGGCTTGTCCGAGGAATCGGTGAAGGCTGCGAAGAAGGTCCTGACCGCCGCGGCCCTGACTTATGTGGCGGCATTGGCGACGGCGATCGGCAACTTCCTGCGCCTGCTCTCCCTTGCGAACCGCGGCAGACGCCGGTGAACCGATGAACGGACAGATGAAACCCTCAAAGAAAACCACCGCGCGGTCGCTGGCGATGCGATCCCTCCTCGCGCTCGAGCGGGACGGACGGTACGCGAACCTCGAGATCGATGCGCGGCTGAGGGGAACAGATCTCGACCCGGCGAACCGCGCGCTCTATACCCGCCTCGTCTACGGGGTGACCGAGCGGCGGATCACGCTGGACTGGATCATCGGCCGGTATTCGACCCGCGGCGCGGACACACTCGACGCGGACGTGCGGTGTGCCCTCCGGCTGGGGCTGTACCAGCTCCTCTATATGGACCGGATCCCGGAGCACGCGGCGGTCGGCGAATCAGTGGATCTCGTTCCGCACGCGAAGGCCGGTTATGTGAACGCCGTGCTCCGCGCATTCCTGCGGGCGGGGAAGCGGATCGACTGGCCCGATGAGGCTGACGGGCTGACGTATTTCTCCGTGAAGTATTCGGTCCCGGAGCCGCTCTGCGCGATCTACCGGGATGCGCTCGACGATCCGGACACGCTCGGCGAGCTGCTCGAAGCGCTGAACCGCGAACCCCATGTCGGCCTGCGCGTCAACACCCTGCGCCTCTCCCCGGAGGATGCGGCGTCGCGCACGGGTGGGGTGCTCTCCATGATCGCGCCGGATCTCGTGCTCCTCGATTCCCTGACGCCCGAGGCGCGCGCGGGACTCGACGAAGGACTGTGGTTCGTGCAGGACGAGGCCTCCCGGATCGTCTCGGCGGCGGTCGGAGCCAGGCCCGGCGAGCGCGTGATCGATACCTGCGCCTGCCCCGGCGGCAAGAGCTTCTCGATGGCGCTCGACATGCGGGATGAAGGGGAGATCTTCTCCTTCGATCTGCACGCGAACAAGCTCTCCCTCATCGAAAAAGGCGCGGCAAAGCTCGGCCTGACCGGTATCCGGACGGCGGCGCGGGATGCGCGGGAACCGGACGTCACACTCATCGGCACGGCGGACCGGGTCCTCTGCGACGCGCCGTGCTCCGGCCTCGGCGTCATTGCGAAAAAGCCGGACATCCGCTATAAGGACCCCGCGGCGTTTGAACGGCTTCCCGGGATCCAGCGCGAGATCCTCGACGGCGCGTCCCGGTATGTGAAGCCCGGCGGCGTCCTCGTCTATTCGACCTGCACGCTGAACCGCGCGGAGAACGAGGAAACGGCGTCCGCCTTTCTCGAGACCCATCCGGCCTTCGAGGGGGAGGAGGTCCGCGTCTTCTGGCCCCACCGCGACGGCTGCGACGGATTCTTCATGGCGAAAATGAGAAGGAAAACGGAATGACGAACAATCCATCCGACACGGTCCGCGCGGACTTCATGTCGATGACGCCGGAAGAGCTCGGCGCTTATACCGTCTCCCTCGGGGAGAAGCCCTACCGGGCCGCCCAGCTCTTTTCCTGGATGGCAAAGGGCGCGCCGCTCGACGCGATGACCAACCTCCCCGCCGCCTTCCGGAAGAAGCTCGCGGAGGAGGGCGAATACCGCCGGCCCGAGATCGAGCGAAAGCTGGTCTCTGCGATCGACGGGACCGTCAAATACCTCTACCGCATGACCGACGGCGAGTGCGTCGAATCGGTGTTCATGCACTACGAGCACGGGACCTCCCTCTGCGTGTCCTCCCAGGCGGGCTGCGCGATGGGATGCCGGTTCTGTGCGTCGACCTTGAACGGCAAGGTCCGCAGCCTCACCGCCTCCGAGATCCTCGGACAGGCGGCCGTCACGGCATACGACACGGGCGAGCGCGTCGACGGGATCGTTCTGATGGGCATCGGCGAGCCGCTCGACAACTACGACAACGTCGTCCGGTTCCTGCACCTCGTCTCGGACGAGCGGGGCATGGGGATCGGACTCCGCCACATCTCGCTCTCTACCTGCGGCCTCGTCCCGCGCATCTATGATCTGGCCGGAGAAGGGCTCCCCGTGACCCTCTCGGTCTCGCTCCACGCCTCGGACGACGAAACGCGGAGCGCGCTCATGCCCGTCAACCGGCGTTATCCCATCGCCGAGCTGCTCGCAGCCTGCCGCGCGTATTTCGAGAAGACGGGACGCCGCGTGTCCTTTGAATATACCCTGATCGCCGGACGCAACGACAGCCGGGAGGACGCCGCGCGGCTTGCGGACGTGCTCAAAAAGGGGATGCGCGCGCCGTGCCACGTCAATTTGATCCTTTTGAACGAGGTGAAGGAGACGGGGCTCGAGACCCCGCAGAAGGCCCGCGCGAACGAATTCATGAACGAGCTCGTCTCCCGCGGCGTCAACGCGACGATCCGGCGGCGTCTCGGGGCGGACATCAACGCCTCCTGCGGACAGCTCCGCCTCCAGAGACAGAAGGCCGGAGAAGGCGCCTGAAGTGCGCAATCACCAAAACAGAGCGGGAACGGAGGCGATTTTTCCGCCGAACCCCCAAATATTCACCGCCTTTTCACGTGATAATCGAAGAGAATTCAAGAAATCCGAAAGAACTGTCAACATCTTTGACGTATAATACATTAGATACCAGTATGCCCGCGGCTCATATCCCCGCCGACCCGGAAGGGAACGCGCGTCCGGCCGCTCCGACGCCTGTCCGTGAGACGGACCCTGAGCGATCAGGGAAATCGAGGAGAAGTCACATGTTTTTTTACGGTAAGACTGACGTAGGAAGAAGACGCTCTGCCAATCAGGACAATTTCATCATCCACAAATACGCGCAGGATGTCCTGTACGCGCTTGTCTGCGACGGTATGGGCGGCGCGAACGGAGGGGATACCGCGTCCGCCGTGGCCGTGCGCGCTTTCGCGGAGGTCATGGACGAGGCGGAGAAGAAGAATCCCTCGTTCTTCGGACTGCCGGGCGATGAGATCGTCGATATCCTGTCGAAGGCCGTGACGGAGGCAAACCGTGCGGTCTACAAGACGGCGCAGGACGATCCCGCCCTCGAAGGCATGGGCACCACCCTCGTCGGTCTGTTGCTGCTCGGTCAGCACGTCTACGCCGTCAACGTCGGGGACTCCCGCCTCTATCTGGCGGACGCGTCCGGCGTGAGACAGATCTCCCACGACCATTCCGTCGTGCAGGAGTGGGTGGATTCCGGCCGCATCACCGCGGAACAGGCGAAGACCAGCCGCAACCGGAACATCATCACCCGCTGCGTCGGTACTTATAAGACCGTCGATCCCGATTTCTTTGAAGAGACTGCGGCGCCCGGTTCGGTGTTCGTCCTCTGCTCGGACGGACTGACCAACCATGTGGATCCGGAGGAGATCCGCGAAATCGTCTGCGAAGCGTCTCCCTGGCCGGACCTCCCGGT
Source organism: Clostridia bacterium (assembly GCA_017412675.1). Classification (GTDB taxonomy): domain Bacteria; phylum Bacillota; class Clostridia; order Oscillospirales; family CAG-272; genus UMGS1696. The sequence continues at coordinate 16,068 of JAFPWV010000056.1, read as the reverse complement.
CATGATGTCCGCGGAATCGGCGGCAAGATCATGCGAGCGTCTCATCGATCTCGCGAACGAACGGGGCGGCACCGACAACATCACGGCCGTCGTCCTGTCGGTATGAACTGGACGGATCGGAGCGCACCGCTATGATGGAAGTATATGAAAAATATGTCGGACTTGTTTTCGACAACCGATACCGGATCGAAAAGGTCATCGGCGTGGGCGGCATGGCGATCGTCTTCAAGGCGACCGATCTGCTCATGCGCCGCACCGTGGCCGTCAAGATCCTGAAGGACGAGGTTGCCGACGATCAGGAGTCCGTCAGACGGTTCATCAACGAATCGAAGACCGTCGCCATGCTCTCGCACCCCAACTGCACCAGCATATACGACGTGAGCGTGCGGGAGAACATCAAGTATATCGTCATGGAGTTCGTCGAGGGCATCACCCTCAAGAACTACATGCAGCACCGCGAGGTTCTGAACCTGCGCGAGATCATCAGCTATACCACCCAGATTCTCCGCGCCCTCGACCACGCGCACAAGAAGGGGATCGTGCACCGGGACATCAAGCCCCAGAACATCATGCTCCTCAAAAACGGCGTTATCAAGGTCATGGACTTCGGCATCGCCAAGCGTCCGAACGCGGAGACCGTCACCGTCACCGACAAAGCGATCGGCACGGTGTACTATATCAGCCCCGAGCAGGTCACGGGCGGCGAGATCGACGGGCGGAGCGACATCTACTCCCTCGGCGTCATGATGTACGAAATGGCGACCGGGCAGCTCCCCTTCACGGGCGACACGCCGGTTTCCATCGCGCTGAGGCAGGTGAACGACGAACCCACCGCGCCGCGCGAGATCAACCCGCACATCCCGCAGGGACTCGAGCAGATCATCCTCAAGGCGATGGAGAAGGATCCCGCCGAGCGCTATCAGAGCGCGGAGGAAATGCTCGGCCAGCTCGTGAAGCTGCGTGAAAACCCGAAGATCATCTTCAAGGAAAACAAGCCGCAGAAGAAGACGGCGAAGAGCGCGCCCGTCAAGACCGTCACGAAGAAGTCGAGCCGCGCCATGTTCCCGATCATCATGGGCGTGACGCTGGCCTTCCTCATCACGGCGGGCATCGCGGCGTACTACCTCGTCAACAAGCTCTTCTTCAACAGCTCGATGAACAACTACCGGATGCTGACGGTCGACGAATTCGTCGGTCACATCTACGACGAGCGGCTCGAGGACTGGCTGAAGAAGAACGGCGACAGCTACGACTACAAGATCGTCTTCCAGTACAACGACAAGGCGGCCGCGAACGTCATCGTCGAGCAGGAACCGCTGCCCGGCGAGGTCCGCAAGATCCTGCCCGGCAAGCAGAAGTGCGAGCTGACGCTCACCGTGTCGCAGGGCGAGAAGACGATCACCCTGGCGGACTATTCCGTCCGGGACTACCGTCTCGTCGAAGCGGAGCTGCGCAAGCTCGGTCTGCGCGTGCGGACGGAGAACGTCGAGAATTCCGTCTTCGAGGTCGGCTATGTGATCGGCACCGAGCCCGAGGTGGGATCGGTCATGAAGGAAAACGAGATCGTCACGGTCTATGTCAGCCACGGCAGCGATCAGACGCAGACCGTCGTCCCCGATTTCATCGGGCATTCGGAGGCGGAGGCGTATATCCTCGCCAAGCAGAACCGCGTGACGGTCAGCCGCGTGATCTATGCCCAGTCCTGGCAGACTCCCGTGGGAACGGTGATGAAGCAGAGCGTCGAGCCGTGGCAGTCCGTCGCGGAATTCGAGGGACTGGAGCTCACCATCTCCGGCGGCTCCTACTACACGGGAGACGGAACGCGCATCCCCGAGAAGAGCGATTACACCTGGTCGAACGACAAGCTGCTCCTCTCGAATGACGAAAAGAACGACGACAAAACGGACGAACCCGCGGGCGGCACCGATACGGCGTCTGCCGGAAACGCGAACACGGGCACGTCGACCGACACCGGCACCTCCTGGAGCGGCTGGAACGGCGGCGGGACCACGTGGGACGGCGGAGTCTCCGACTGGAACACCGGCGGCAGCACCGATGCGGGAACGACCGAACAGCCTCCCGTGATCGAGCAGCCCGTCACGACCGATCCTGAACCCGTATCCGGCGGCGATACGACCGGCTCCGACACCTCCGGCAGCGGGTCCACCTGGTGGTACGGCGGGGAGGACGACAGCGGCTCGGGCAGCGGCTCCGACAGCGGCAGCGACTGGTATGACTCCGGATCGGGCGGAGGCGGCGGCTGGGTATTCGTCGGCGACGACTTCTACGGCTCCGGTTATCAGCCGTAAGCGCCCGGCACCGAAACCAATACGAAAGGAAAGCGGGGAGAATCTCACACGGGTTTTCCCCGCTGTCATCTCTTATGAAGGACATGATGCGCGGCATCGTCACCCGCGGCGTGGGCGGTCTCTACGGCGTGCGTCTCACCGAGCGGCCCGAAGAGGAGATCCTCTGCCGCGCCCGGGGGATCCTCCGGCAGAAAAAGCGCTCCCCGACGGTGGGGGACGATGTGCTGATCCGCCCGGCGGAAGAAGCGGACCGGAGCGAGCCCCTGATCCCACAGGAGGACGAGGAGACCGGACGGCGCGGCGGAAGCCGGATGAAGCGTCCCGAAAAGCACGACCGAGGGGTCGACGTGGACTATGTGATCGACACGGTGGAGGAGAGGCGGAGCCTGTTGATCCGCCCGCCGGTCGCCAACCTCGACATCCTCTTCGCCGTGATCCCGTGCGCCGCGCCCGAACCGGACCTTCTGACGGCGGACAAGCTGACGGTGATTGCGGAGAACTACGGTATCGAAACGGTCGTCGTCGTGAACAAGGCCGATCTCGACCCGGAGAAGGCCGCCGAGCTCGCACGGGTCTACGGGCTGGCGGGGTATCGCGTCTTCCCGCTCTCCGCTTCGTCCGGGGACGGCGTGGACGCGCTCAAGGCATACATCCGCGACCGCGCATGCGGCTGCCCCGACGGCGGACATGTCAGCGGAGCCTTCGCAGGGGCGTCCGGGGCGGGGAAATCCACCTTGATGACCGCGCTCTTCCCGGATCTTCGCCTTGCGACGGGCAGCGTCAGCCGCAAGACCGAGCGCGGACGCCACACGACCCGGCACGTCGAGCTCTGGCCGATGGACATGGACGGCGGGACCTTCTGGATCGCCGATACGCCCGGCTTCTCGATGCTTGATTTCACGCGGTTCGACTTCTTCCCCTACGACGAGCTCGCCTCCTCGTTCCGGGAATTCGAGGACTGTCTCGGGAAGTGCCGGTACACCAAATGCACCCATCTGCGGGAAGAGGGGTGCGCGGTGCTCGCCAAGCGGGATGCCGGCGGGATCGCCGAAAGCCGCCACGAAAGCTATGTGCGCATTTATGAAGAGCAAAGGAGCGTGCCGGAATGGAAACGACGTCAGAACGAGGGATCGCGGTGATCTTTACGGGCGGATTCTGCCATGTCGACGCGGTGCGGGAACGCCTGCCGGCGCATCCGGGGATCGTGATCGCGGCGGACAGCGGTCTCAGGACTGCACAAGCGCTCGGGATCCGGCCCGATCTGCTGATGGGGGATTTCGACTCCTACACGGATCCGCTGCCGGAGGGGATCGAGGTTGTCCGGGTGCCCGCGGAAAAGGACGTCACGGATACGGTCCTCGCGGCGGATACGGCAGAAGCGCGCGGATTTCGCCGGCTTCTCATCGTCGGCGGGACGGGCGGGCGTCTGGATCACGAGCTCTCGAACCTCTTCCTGCTCGCCGCGCTCCGCGACCGGGGGATCGAGGTCACCCTCACCGACGGGGACAACACGGTCCGCGTGCTCCGGGATGAGGGGGCGGCGGTCCCGGACGAGGGCGGGTATTTCTCGCTCATCACGGCGGGGACGTGCCGCGCGACGATCCGGGGGGCGAAATATCCCCTCGAGCGGGCCGTCCTCGATCGCGCGCATCCGTCCTACGGCGTCTCGAACGAGGTGACGGACGGGGAAGCGGAGGTCATCGTCGAGGGCGAAGCCTTCCTCATCACGAGCCGGAGGTGACGGCGAACCTTTTCCCGCCCGCGGCATATCATGGAACGAACGAAAAACGCGGGTGCGCGGAGGTGTGACATGAAGGTCGTGATCTGGAAAAGCCCGAAGCTGTGTGTTCCGATCCTGAAGCGGCTGTTTCGGATCGGGAAGAAATAAAAAAAGAAAAGACCGCACGGAGCGATTTCGTGCGGTTTTCGCATAACGGTGCCTCACGCGGGGAATCCTTTCTGTAACCCGAAAACAGGGAACGGAGGATAACGAATGGATCGCACCAATGCAAACGACGCGGCAACGGTGGAGCTGCTCGCGGAGATGTACCGGAACGTGAAAATGGGAAGCGACAGCCTCGCGGCGGTGGTCCCGAAGATCCGGGACAAAGGGCTGATGTCGGCGGTGACCGCGCAGCTCGAACAGTACGCGGACTTCACGGACCGTACGGCGAAGCTCTTGAAGCGCAGAGCCGCCAGGCCGCAGGAGCCGTCGCTCCTCAAACGGGCGGTGACGCGCGGCGGGATCATGATGAACACGATGATGGATCCGACGCCCGGCCACATCGCGGACATGATCGCGAAGGGAACGAAGACGGGCATGAGACAGCTCGAAGACAAGCTCGGCGAGATGGAAGCGAAGGGGTGCTCCCGGGACGCCGCCGACCTCTGCCGGGACATTCTGGCATTCGAGGAGAGCGCGTCGCAGAGCGGACGATGACGGAGAGGCGCGTGTGCCGCGAGGGTGCGCGCGCTTTTTCCGCCCCGAGAAAATGAGGGAAGATCCCTGCAAACGCAAAAAAGCCGCTGATCGGTCAGCGGCTCTTTTCATGAATTCGGTCATCCTTCGATGGATTCACTCACGATCCATTCGAGTTCGTCCTTCTTGCGCAGAATGTCCTTCGCAAGCTGGAGCTGGCAGCGGGTGCGGACCAGGTTGTGGCCCGGGTAGTTGACCTTGAAATACGTGTCGCCCGTCAAAAAGTCGTCGAGGAAGCGCGACGCGAGCTCCACCGTGATGGAGAAGGCGGCGAGCACGAGCGAATCGATCTCGTCCTTCGTCAGCGAATTCTTGACCTCACTGAGATACCCGTGGCAGAACGCGCGGAATTTTGAGGTGTCGAAGTACACCCGGCGCAGATCCGGTTCGTCCTCCGCGGCGGTGTTGCAGATGAACCGCACCGCGTCGCCGAAGTCGTACATCGCCATGCCCGGCATGACCGTGTCGAGGTCGATGACTACGAGCGGACGCTTGGTGAAGCGGTCGAACAGGACGTTGTTGGACTTGGTGTCGTTGTGCGTCACGCGGACCGGGAAATCGCCGTTCATGTAGCGCTCGCTGAGCTGGCCCGCCTTGTAGCGGTAGGAGGAGATCGTCTCGATTTCCTCGGTTGCCTCGTCGTTGCGGCCGAGCTTGTTCGCGGCCACGTCGTCGAAGAGCTTGTCGAGGCGCTTGTGCGTGTTGTGGAAATCCGGGATGGTCTCGTGAAGGACGGACCCGTCGAAATCGGAGAGCTGATTCTGGAAATGCCCGAACGCCTCGCCGGTCGCGGAGATGACGGGCAGCTCGTCGCAGGTGTTGTAGGTGATGGAGTCGACGTAGTTCATCACGCGCCAGAACGAGTCGTCCTCGTCGTAGAGATAGTTCTTGCCCTCGGCGGTGTGATGGAAGTGCAGGGAGACCTCGTTCGGATAGCGTTCCCGGATGTGGGTCGTCACCCGGTCGATGTTCTCCATGATCTCTTCCGGGTTCTTGAAGACGTTTGTGTTGATCTTCTGGACGATGTAGGACTTCAGGTGTCCGCTCGGTTCCCGGTAGGTCACCTTGTAAGTGGAATTGATGTTGCCGTTCTTGATCGTGTCATAGGCATAAAACGTGCCCGGCAGACGGAAAGCCTGGGAGACTTCCATCAGTTTCTCGAACATAGCCATAGCGATGCGGATCGAACCCTCCGTTGTGATAACACGGGTCCCGTTCCCCGTCTGGCGGGAAAGCGGAACCCATGAGCAATAAGCATTATAGCATTCGATTGTTTCGTTTTAATGAATAATCTGAAAATATAACAGAAACGCAGCCGAAAAGATTCCGTTTCCGGAACGATTATTCGTCCAACGCGGGCCGCTCGGGGACCTTCTTGAGGTCATACGGCGTGGACTGATAGACGAAATAGTTCAGCCAGTTCGTGTAGAGCAGGTTCCCGTGCGCGCGCCAGTTCACGATCGGGGGCTTCGCAGGATCGTCGTCCTCATAATAATTCTCCGGCACATGGATCGGGAGTCCGGCTGCGACGTCCCGGCGGTATTCCGCATCGAGCGTGAGGGGATCGTACTCCGCGTGTCCCATGACGAAGAACTGCCGCTTCTTCTGCGCGTAGATGACGTGGACGCCCGCGCGCGCGGAGGATGCGAGGATCTTCAGCTCCGGGCAGGCCTCGATCGCCGCGCGGTTCACCGTCGTGTGGCGGGAATGCGGGACGTAAAAGACGTCGTCGAAGCCGCGCAGAAGCATGGATTTCGGGTAATCCGCGCGGTGGGGGAAGACGCCGAAGAGCTTCTCCGGGAGCGGTTCCTTGCCGATGCCGTAGTGGTAGTACAGACCGGCCTGCGCGCCCCAGCAGATATGCATGACGGAGTGGACGTGATCCTCACTCCAGCGCATGATCCGGCAGAGCTCGTCCCAGTAGTCGACCTCCTCGAACGCGAGCTGTTCCACCGGCGCGCCCGTGATGATGAGCCCGTCGAAGTTCTCGTCCTTCACGTCGTCGAAGGTCTTGTAGAACGCCAGGAGGTGATCCATCGTGGTGTTCGCCGCCACATGCGACGCGGTACGGATGAGCGTCAGCTCGATCTGGAGCGGCGTGTTCCCGAGGACGCGGCAGAGCTGGGTCTCCGTCTCGATCTTCTTCGGCATGAGATTGAGCAGAAGGATGTGCAGCGGGCGGATGTCCTGCGTGATCGCACGCGTCTCCGTCATGGCGAAGATGTTTTCGTCGGCGAGGGTCTGGACGGCGGGAAGATCGTTCGGAATCTTGATGGGCATGGGAGTACCTCCGGTGATGTGGAGCTTCTGTTATCTGGCCGCGGCTTCGAGGGCGGCGGTGATGTCGGCGATGAGGTCATCGGCATCCTCGAGACCCACGGAGAGGCGGACGAGATCGGCGGAGACGCCCGCTGCGAGAAGCTCGTCGTCGTTCATCTGGCGATGCGTCGTAGTGGCCGGATGCAGGCAGCAGGAGCGCGCGTCGGCGACGTGGGTCTCGATGGCGACGAGGCGCAGGGACTCCATGAACCGTCCGGCAGCCGCACGGCCACCCCTGACACCGAAGCTGATGACGCCGCAGACGCCGTTCGGCATGTATTTTACGGCGAGCGCATAGTCCTTCGAGGAGGGCAGGCCGGGGTAGTTGACCCACGCGACTCTCTCGTCGGCTTCGAGGAATTCGGCGATCTTCTGCGCGGATGCACAGTGGCGCGCCATACGGACGTGCAGGCTTTCGAGCCCGAGGTTCAAGAGGTACGCGCTCATCGGGGAAGGCGTCACGCCGAGGTCCCGCATGAGCTGGGCCGTGGCCTTGGTGATGAACGCGCCGCCCTGACCGAATTTCTCGGCGTAGGTGATGCCGTGGTAGCTCTCGTCCGGGGTGCAGAGGCCGGGGAACTTGTCCGCGTGCGCCATCCAGTCGAACTTGCCGGAGTCGACGATCGCGCCGCCGACCGCGGAACCGTGGCCGTCCATGTACTTGGTGGTGGAATGGGTGACGATGTCCGCGCCCCATTCGATGGGACGGCAGTTGACCGGGGTGGGGAAGGTGTTGTCGACGATCAGCGGAACGCCGTGACGGTGCGCCGCAGCCGCGAACTTCTCGATATCGAGGACGTTCAGGGCGGGATTGGCGACGGTCTCACCGAAGACGAGCTTGGTCTCCGGGGTGAAGGCCGCTTCCAGCTCCTCCTCGGTGCAGTCGGGGGAGACGAAGGTCGAAGAAATCCCCATCCGCTTCATCGTGACGGCCAGCAGGTTGTACGTGCCGCCGTAGATCGCGCTCGAGGAGACGACGTGGTCCCCCGCGGAGCAGAGGTTGAACATGGCGAGAAAGCTCGCCGCCTGCCCGGAAGAGGTCAGCATCGCGGCGGTGCCTCCCTCGAGGGCGGCGATCTTCGCGGCGACGTGGTCGCAGGTCGGGTTCTGGAGGCGGGAATAGAAATAGCCGCTCGCTTCGAGGTCGAAGAGCGCGCCCATCGCGTCGCCGGTGTCATATTTAAAGGTGGTGCTTTCGATGATCGGGATCTGCCGGGGTTCGCCGTTCTTCGGGGTGTACCCGGCCTGTACGCATTTGGTGCCGATGCCAGCCATTGGGGTGGATCCTCCTGAATTGATACGATTTTTCGGTTACAGAGAGCATTATAGCACAATCCGCGGGAAAGTGCAACATGAAAACGAAAATCGGCTGTGCGGCCGATTTCAATGTGGAAAGGGGGACAGGATCAGAGCATCTTCGCGCGGAGCTCTTCGGGGGAGAGCGGGGAGAGATCCGCGGGGGCGATGTCGAAGACCGTCTTGCAGCCCGTGACGCCGCGGCTGTGCATCTTGAAGATCGCGCGGGCGAAGGCGACGAGGACGGACGCCGTGAATTCGGGGTTCGAGTCGAGCTTCAGGGAATATTCGATGACGTGCCGGTTCTCGCCGTTCCAGCCGGTCTTGCCGGTGCGGATGACGCTGCCGCCGTGCGGGATGCCCCGGTGATCGCGGAGAAGTTCTTCCTCCGTGATGAAGTTCACGGTCGTGTCGTATTCGTCGAAGTAGTGCGGCATGGTCTTGATCTCGCGCTCGATGCGGCCGAGGTCCGCGCCTTCCTCTGCGACGACGTAGCACTCGCGGGTGTGCTTCTCGCGGACGGTGAGGGTCGGATTTTCGCCCGCCCGGACCTTTGCGAGGGCTTCGGGGACGGGAACGGTGTACTGCCGGGCGTCCTTCACCCCGTCGATGCGGCGGATGGCGTCGGAATGGCCCTGACTCACGCCGCGTCCCCAGAAGGTGTAGTCCGCGCCGTCCGGGAGGATCGCCGACGCGTAGAGGCGGTTCAGCGAGAACATGCCGGGATCCCAGCCCGCGGAGATGAGGGCGATGTGTCCGTTCTCCGCCGCGGCGCTGTCGACCCGGGCAAAGTGCTCCGGAATGGAGGCGTGCGTGTCGAAGCTGTCGACGACGTTGAAATCCTTTGCCAGCGCGGGGGTCATCGCGGGCAGATCGGTCGCGCTCCCGCCGCAGATCACGAGGACGTCGATCCGATCGCGGTATGTGAGAATATCGTCCGCGGGATAAACCGGGACGTCGGTGTGCGGATGGACGGCGGACGGGTCGCGGCGGGTGAAGATGCCGACGAGGGAGGCGTCCGGGGCTGCCGTGACGGCGCACTCCACGCCGCGTCCGAGATTGCCGTAACCGTAAATGGCGATTTTCATGGGCGTTTTCTTCTTTCTCCGGGGTCACCGGTCGTGGATCATGCGGTTCATATCGTAGAGCCCCGCGGGCTTTCCCTCGAGAAATGCCGCCGCGGCGAGGGCTCCCTCCGCGAACAGGGCGCGGCTGTGGGCCTCATGCTTCAGGGTGATGGTCTGGTTCTGCGTGCCGACGAGGACTTCGTGATCGCCGACGATGTTCCCCATGCGGATGGCGTGGATGCCGATCTCGTCCGGGGTGCGCTTCCCGTAGCCGGCGCGTCCGGGATGCAGGGTTGCCGACGGCCGGACCTCGCGGATGGCGTCCGCCAGCATCAGGGCGGTCCCGCTCGGCGCGTCGAACTTGCGGTCATGGTGCCGCTCGACGATCTCGATCTCCGCGTCCGGGAACGCCGCCGCCGTCTGCTTCGCCAGCTCGACGAGGAGCGCGATGCCGACGGACATGTTCGCCGAACGGAACAGCGGGATCTTTTCCGCGGCTCCGGGGATCGCGGCGAGCTCCTCCTCCGTGTGCCCGGTGGTGGCGTGAACGACGGGGAGCGAATACTTGACGGCGAAATTGAGCAGGGCGGGGGTCGCGCTGTGATGGCTGAAATCGACGACGCAAGGCCGGTCTGCGAGATCGGCGGCGAAGAGGGTCTCAGCCTCCTCAAAGGATCTCGCGCACGGGACGGCCGTGGCCTCCGCGAACGGATCGATCCCGCCGAGGAGGGAGGTCCCGCGGTATCCGGCTCCGGCGAGGCGCGCGACTTCCGTGCCCATGTGCCCGCCGAGGCCGCTCACAAGAATCTTCATCGTGTCACCTCACCATCGGCACGCCGGCTTCCCGCATCAGGGCGACGAGCTTGGCCTCGTGCTCCTCCTCCATCGGGGTGAGCGGGAGGCGCAGACAGTTCTCGCCGAAGCCCATGCGGCTCATCGCGGCCTTGACGGGGATCGGGTTGACCTCCGAGAAGAGCGCGTTGATGAGGGGCAGGTATTTCAGCTGCATCTCCCGGGCCGCCTTCACGTCGCCGTCGAGGAAGAGATGGCACATCCGGGACGTCTCCTTCGGGAGGAGGTTCGAGAGGACGGAGATCACGCCGACGCCCCCGAGGGAGAGGATCGGGACGATCTGGTCGTCGTTGCCGGAGTAGAAGTCGATCCGATCTCCGCACAGCGCGGCTTCCTCGGCGATCTGGGAGATGTTCCCGCTCGCCTCCTTGACGCCGACGATGTTCGGGTGATCCGAGAGCGCCGCGAGGGCGGGGGGCAGGAGATTGCACCCGGTGCGGGAAGGGACGTTGTAGAGGATGCAGGGCTTCGAGGAGGCGTCGGCGATGGCCGCGAAGGATTCGATGAGCCCCCGCTGGGTCGCCTTGTTGTAATATGGCGTGACGAGGAGCATGGCGTCGCAGCCGACCTCGCAGGCGTATTTCGTCAGATCGATCGCGTAGGCGGTGTCGTTCGAGCCGGTTCCGGCGACGACGGGTACGCGCCCGCGGATCTGCTCCGAGGCGAACTTGAGGACGGCCCGGTGCTCCTCGTCGGAGAGGGTCGAGCCCTCACCCGTGGTCCCGGCGATGACGAGGGCGTCGATCCCCTCGGAGATCTGCCATTCGATGAGATCGGCGAATGTCTTGAAGTCCACCCCGTCCTTCGTGAGTGGGGTGACGAGGGCGGTGCCGGCTCCGGTGAAGACGGTGTTTTTCATGCGCGTGAACCTCCAATGATTTACAGGTATAAAAAAGAGACAGCGGACGACGCTATCTCACCCTCGTGGATGCCGATAGCGCTCCGCGCGGATCCGGGCGGGACCCGTGCGACAGCAGGACGGATCTTCTCCGCCGTGCCAGCGAAACGCCCCGACCGGGGATGCGTCCGCTTCGGCGCCGGTCCCTTTCCCGCGCGGCCCGGTCAGCCGGATTTCGCGGTACTTTTGGCGCGGCGCGCCTCTATCTCTTGTATATTCATGCATATTGTACCACGCGCGGCGGAGCTTGTCAAGCACCCCGGCGCAATTTCGCGCGAATCCCCGTTTTACACGAAAAAACTTTCCCGTTTTTTGCATTTTTATTTCTTTTGCCCGCCGAGTCTTGACAAATGGATGAAACTTTGCTAAAATGAGGTGTAGAAGAAAAAGACGACTGAACAACAGGAAAAAAGGAGCATGACCATGAAACATAACCGCCTGACGCGCCTCCTCGCCGTCCTCCTCGCCATCGCCCTCCTCGCGGGCTGCGGGAAGGGGAAGAAGACGGAGGAACCGGAGCAGACCGGGGACCCGAATATCCTCACGCACCTTGTGGATTCGCAGGCCATCACACTGGAAGAGGGCGCGGTGCCGGATACGATGACGGCCTTCGAGTGGGACGAAGAGCGCGGCGAGCTCCGCTTCACGACGCTGCGCTATGAAGAGGCTGCCGGAGAGGACGGGGAGATCACGACCGTCGCCCGGCGCGCGTTCTGCCGCACGGACGGGGAGACCATCCTCTCCTCCGTCCCGCTCCCGGAAAGCGAGGACGGCTCGTGGTACCGGACAGGATCCATTCGGGACGGGATCCTCTGGTACCTCTCTGTGCGGATGGACGGCAGCGTGGGGAGCAGTTACCTTAACCGCTTCGATCCCGCGTCCGGAGAGGTCGTGACATACGACACGGATCTCGCGGCGCTCGTCACGGACGGGAGCCTGCCGCAGGCTTTTACCGTCGGCGCAGAGGGGCGGTTCTGCATCTCCTACGGGACCCAGCTCCTGCTCTTCGACGAAAAACTCCTTGTGAAAAACACCGTATCGGTCCAGCCCGTCATGCATCGGCTGTTCTCCCTCCCGGACGGGCGATTCCTGCTCCACTACGACAACGGAAGCGCCGTGCCGATCGACGCGAAGACCGGGAAGCTCGGTGAGGTCTTCCATACGTCTTCCCGTGCGTCGGCGGCGCCCGGATCGGGGGACTACCTCTTCTTCTACTCGAACGAAGGGGGGGTTTACGGCGTGCGCGAGGCGAAGAAGGGCTCGTGGGAGAAGGATACGATCGCCGATCTCACCAACTCCGGCCTCGTCGGCAATCTCGAACATGTCTGCGCGGTCGGCGACGGACGGGTATTCGCGGTCCAGACCAGCATCATGACGATCCTCCAGGATTCGCTTGTGGTGCATGATCCGATCCCGGACGTCGATCTGCGGACGGTCAAGAAGATCGTCGTTGCGACACGGTATCCGGAGGTCGGCATGAATATCAAGGACGCGATGCGCATCTTCAACGCCTCCCATCCGGGGTACCGCATCGTGATCGACGACCGCTCGGGCGACCCGCCGGACATCGATTTCCCCGCGCCCGGCGGCAAGATGACCCTCGACATGGTGACCGGGAGCTACAAGCCGGACATCCTTCTCAGCGAGGGTGTCGGATCGTATATCGAGCAGGCCTTCCGGCACGGCCTCTGCCGCGACCTCACGCCGTACCTCGAGGCAGACGAGCGCGTCAACCCGGACAACCTCTTCGGCTCGGTGAAGCGCATGTTTGACGACGGTGCGGGCGGGATGTGGGGGATCACGAACGGCGTCTCGATCTACCCGACGCTCGTCTCCACCCGGGAGATCCTCGGGGAGATCGGCGAGCGCGGCTGCTGGACGATCGAGGAGTTCCTCGACTTTGCCGAAAGCCTCGGGGAAGGGCGGGAACTGCTCTGGAACCTCACGCGGGGCTCGAGTGTCAGCGATGAATTCCTGTCGCAGGGAGCCTACCGCGCGTTCGTCGACCAGGAGGCGGGGACCTGCTCCTTCGACAGCCCGGATTTCGTGCGGTTCCTCCGCTTCCTCGACGCGCTCCCGACCGAGGAGGAATACCGCCGGACCTCGCCGTTCGCGGAGCTTGACAGCGACGGACGCGCCGAAATGCGGCTGAGCGGGCGGATCGCGCTTGCGAAATGCCAGCCGGACGCGCTCGGCTTGGCCCCGTTCAAGCTCTTCAACACGAAGGACTGGGTCCTGATCGGCTACCCGTCGTCGACTCGGGAAGCGGGCGCGGGCATTCAGATCGATCCGACCGAGGTCTTCGTCATCACGACCTTCTGCGAGGAGCCCGATCTCGCGTGGGACTTCATCCGGGAGACCTTCATCGGCGGAGAGGGAAGGGGCGGCATCTCCACCTCCCTGCGCGAAGACCTCCGCCGGTCCGCCGAGGACTATTACGGACACGCTCAGATCGCGTATTTCGGCGACCATCCCTATCCGATCTACATGCCGGGCTCTTCGGAGGAGTTCACCGAAGCGGATCTCGAATACCCCGGCGCGCTGTATGTCGCCGAACCGGAGGACACGGCGCGGATGGAAGCCATCCTCGACAGCGCGGGCGATTCGCTCGTCGGGCGCTGGGACCGCTCGCTCTGGATGATCATCCGCGAAGAGATCTCGGCGTTCCTCGGCGGCGTCGGCACGGCGGAGGAGTGCGCCGGAAAGATCCAGTCCCGCGCGTCGATCTACCTCGCGGAGCAGCATTGATCCCGCCGTTCTTTTGCAGGATGACCGCGCGTTTCCGTCAAAATGTTCATATCATGACGTATATTCGCCCGAATGTGTCGTTTCGGTGACCAAATTTCATCCTCCATGAAAATATCTTGAATTTAATCTTGACTTCCGGGTGATTTCTTGCTATAATACATTGTAATGTAATACAATTCCTTCTTCTCCGCGCCGCGGAAATGAGGATGCCGTATTCATTCCGTTATGAAGGCGCATCAATGTGCGGATGCGCTTTCAGATATACACCGGTTCGGACCGCCCCTCCCGTTCTTCGCGGAATGCGGGACGGAAACCGGACGGTCCAAAAAAACTTATGGAGGATGAAAAAACCATGAAACTGCACAGTAGAATACTCAGCTTCGTGCTGGCTGTTCTCATGCTCTCCGCGCTGGCGCTCACCGGATGCGGAAGCTCCAAGCCTGCTGGACAGGTCGTCATCGGCACGGACACCGAAGCGAACGGTGACTGGGCTTACGGCGCGTTTACCAGCTCCATCAACGCCACCGACCAGGATGTCATCACCCTGACCGATGACTGCGTGACCGTTACTTCCAACCAGAACGGCGACTACGTCCTCAACGACTCCGTCGTCGCGAAGAACGGCTACAAGAGAACCGAAGATGCGGACGGCAACGTCACCTACACCTTCAAGATCAAGGAAAACCTCGTGTTCAGCAACGGCGAGCCGATCAAGGCCGAGAACTTCCTTGCCTGGTCCCTCTTCACGCTGTCCAAGACCGGCGCTGACATGGGCACCACCACTGCCGGCTACAACATGATCCCCGGCGGCAACACCTACAGAACCGGCGAGACCAACTCTCTGCCCGGTCTCCGTCTGCTCGGCGACTATGAGTTCTCCCTCACCCAGCTCAAGACCGGTTACGACGGAAACAACTACCTGCCCTACTACTACGACCTCGCTTATGCCGGAGCCCGCGCTGTGAACCTCACCTACTGGTTCGGCGAAGGCTGGCATGTCAAGGATGACGGCCAGGGCGCTTACCTCGTCAACGACAACGGTACCGAATTCACCATCGACACCGTCGGCGATCACATCACCGCCGCTCAGTATGCGACCTCCAACCGCGTCACCGCGGGCCCGTACAACCTTGTCAACTTCGACAAGAGCGCGAACGAAATCGTTCTCGAAGTCAACCCCAACTACTGCGGCAACTTTGAGGGCCAGAAGCCCGGCATCCAGAAGCTCGTCATCGTGAAGACCGAAGACGACACCGTCATCGACACCATCGCCACCGGCGGCATCCAGATCTACTCCGGTATCGCGGACGGCGATAAGGTCAATGCGATCTACGACCTCATGGACAACGGCACCATCGATTCCAAGTTCTGCGAATATGACAGAGCTGGTTACGGCTACTTCGCATTCGCGTGCGACCTCGGCCCCGCTCAGTACACCGAATTCCGTCAGGCGGTTGCACACCTCCTCGACAGAAACGAATTCGCGAACACCTTCTGCCAGGGCTACGGCTCCGTCGTTCACGGCCCGTACTGCACGGCATTCTCCATGTATGAAGACTCCAAGAAGTTCATCGCGGACAACATCGACACCTACGACTACAGCGTGGAAGATGCGGTCTCCCTCCTGAAGTCCATCGGCTTCGTGTACAACGAAGACGGCTCCGACTATGTGGACGGCTCCGGCAAGCTCCGCTACAAGAAGGTCTCCGCTGCGGAAGCGACGAACTATGAATCCTTCTGCAAGACCGTCGGCGGCGACACCCTGATGCCCGCTCTCCTCAACTGGGCTTCCTCCGAAGGCAACTCCGTCTCCGACCTGCTCGTGACCATGCTCGCGAACGGCGAAGGCACCAAGCAGGCAGGCGTTGAGATTCGTCAGAACCTCATGACCTTCCCGGAACTGCTCAACTACATGTATCGTCAGGATGCGTACGGCCTTGGCGGCGACTACTCCGTCCCGACCTACAACATGTTCAACCTGGCGACCGGCTGGTCCTCCGGTGCGTATGACTTCTCCTTCGACTTCACCACCGACCCGGCCTACATCGCTGAAGGCTACAACACCACGCACTGCTACGACGAGCAGCTCGACAAGCTCTC
>JAFPWV010000055.1 GCA_017412675.1 Clostridia bacterium | reverse complement strand
TGTCATTCCGAGGAAGGCGTCCCGAGACGCCTGACGTGGGAATCTCTCCAAACCGGAGACCGTAGGCAGAGCATTGGTGACAATGTCATTCACAGCGTGTCCGTCATGGTCCCCGGTTTCTCTCCTGCTCACCAGTTTTGGAGAGATTGCCACGTCGCGATTCTTGGGAATCGCTCCTCGCAATGACAAGCTGAAGTTGGGTAGTGCAGACAACCGGCACCAATATTCTAAAGGAGTCCGGATTGCCACGGGCTGCGCCCTCGCAATGACACGCGATCATCTTGACGGCTGCCGTGGAGAGGGCATATTCTTTGCCCTGCGTCAATCTTCTCCCGATCCCTTGACATTCCCGTCGGAATGTGTCATAATACGGATAGAGAGAACGCATTCATGCGTGAAACCGGAGGAGGATCCCATGAAAAAACTGCTCTGCCTGCTGCTCGCCGCGCTGATGCTCGCGCCCGCCTTCCTTTCCTGCTCGTCCGGGACGGAAAACGCCAAAACCGAAGCGGAGGAAGCCGTGCCGACCGCCGGAGAAGCGGCCCCCGCCGAGACCGAGGCGAAGCCCGACGAAAACGTCGACGTCAACGGCTATCTCAAGGACGATCTGCCCGAGCTCGATTTCGGCGGCCAGACCGTGTCCGTGCTCTTCTGGAGCGACGTCGAGAACGCGGAATTCGACGTCGAGGAGATGAACGGCGAGATCGTCAACGACGCGATCTGCCAGCGCAACATCGATGTGGAGGACCGGCTGAAGATCGACTTCAACTGGGTCGGCACGCCCGGCAACAACGGCTCGAAGGACAAATACGTCGCCGTGGCGCAGGCGAGCGTGCAGGCCGGGGACGGCGCGTACGACATCTACGCCGCCTACTCCCGCACGATCGGCGCGTCCGTCGTGAACTGCCTGACCCGCACCCTCCAAGATTCGCCGTACATCGACTACGACAAGCCGTGGTGGCCCGACAACCTGCTCGAGGAATCGCTGATCCACGACCGGCTCTACTTCGTCTCCGGCGACATCTCCACGAACGTGCTGCACATGATGTACTGTATCTATTACAACAAGCAGCTCCTCGAGGATTACAACCTCCCGATCCCGACGGACATGGTCTTTGAGGGCACATGGACGGTAGACAAACTGATCGAGCTGACCGCCGACGGCTACCGCGACCTCAACGGCAACGGAAAAGTGGACGTGAACGACGGCTTCGGCTTCACGCTCACGGACTTCCACAACGACGCGTTCTATACCGGCAGCGGCCTGCGCCTCGTCGAGAAGGACCCCGACGCGGTTTTGAAGATCTCCGAGGACTTCTACAGCGAGAAGGCGGTCGATCTGCTCGCCAAGCTCGGGCCGTGGGAGGCGACCGACACGGTCTACCAGCAGGGCGATTACGAGACGCCGTTCACCGAGGGGCGCGCGCTCTTCAACGTGAACCGGGCGCACTACGCGTCGAAGGCCCTGCGCGATTCCGAGCTGACCTACGGCATCCTGCCCGTGCCGAAGTACGACGAGGAGCAGCAGAACTACCGCACGGTCATGGGCAACCCGATCACCCTGTACGCCGTCTCGAGGGACAGCGCGATCCCGGAGACCGATCAGGCGGTGCTCGAGTGCATGGCGTCCGAGGCGTACCGGCTGACTACCCCGGCGATCTTCGAGAACAACATGAAGAAGAAGTACTCCATCGACGACGTGAACGCGCAGATGTACGACATCGTCCGCGCGACCGTTTCGTTCGAGCTCGGCCGCTTCTTCAACCAGTACCTGTCCGACATCACGGACATCTACTTCCACGCCGTGACGAGCAACAACCAGAACTGGGCGTCGACGTCCGAGAGACAGCGGAAGATGCTCAACAAGAACATCTCGAAGATGGTGGAGAAGATCATGCGGAACGAGGAGCTCGGGGACTGAGACGCCCCCGGCGAAGGAAAGGGCTGACGCAGGCTGCGCCGGTCCTTTCTCTTAAGAAAATCTTAATCCCCTCTTCCTTGCATCTTCATGGAAGGATCTGGTATAATGATCGTACAATCCACCATCAGGAGCACAGCATGAAAACAAACCGAATCCTCGCGGGAGCCCTGGCGGCCCTCACCATCCTCCTCCCCCTCACGTCCTGCGGCAAGGCCAAAAAGAACGTGAGCGAGGAGGAAAAACCCCAGATCCTCGAGCACATCTTCCGCGGCGAGATCTACCCGCTCCCGGAGATGTATTCCCTCATGGAGGACGCGCCGTTCACGTGGGACGCGGAATCCGGACAGCTCACCTGCGCCGCGGCGGCCTATTCCTTCGATGAAGGGGACGACGGGTACGGGACGCGGTATGCGACCGTCACGCTCGATCAAAACGGGATCGTGAACGAGGTGCCGCTCGACGCGCCGGACGACGGCTATGTCAGCAAGGTCCTCGCCGGGGAAGACGCGACCGTCTTTCTCTGGCAGCGCTACGACGAGGGAAGCGGGGAGAGCAGCAGCTATCTCTCCCGTGTCGACCGGGCGAGCGGGGAGCGGATCGACAGCCCCGAGCTCTCGACCTTCTTCGGCAATGCGGAGCGCGGCTGGTTCTTCGTCAACACCCTCGTGCAGGGCGCGGACGGGGAGCTCTACCTCAATTCCGAGCAGGAGATCGTCGTGCTGAACCGCGATTTCGTCTTCCAGTTCTCCGTCACCCTCCCCGGCTGGGTCAACGCGATGGCGGCTTCTCCGGACGGGACGGTCTGGGTCGTCGGGTATTTCGGCAGCGACGGCATGGAGATCGCCCCGATCGACCGGGCGGCGAAGAAGCTCGGCAAATCGAACGGCCTGCCCGACGGAGTGAACGAGATCTACTTCGGCGCGGGCCACGACTTCTACTACACCGACGAAGAGGGCGTCTGGGCGGCGGACCTCGGCGAGAACGGCAAATACGGGACCGCCCCGGTCATGAGCTACCTCAACTCGAACGCCTCGCGGGACGGGATGCGTCTATGCGCGGTCGTCGACGAGGAGACCCTCCTCTTTGCCGAGCGCACGAACGAGGAGACCTGGACCCGCTCTCCCTCGGTGTGGCGTCACGCGGAGGACGTCGACCTCTCGGCCGTCACCGTGATCGAGGTCGCGTACGCGGATTTCCTCCGCTATCAGGTCCCCGAGCGGATCGTGGCCTTCAACCGCGCGCACCCGGACATCCGGATCGTGACGACGGACTATTCCCGCTATGCGACGGAGGAGGACTACCAGGCCGGGATGAAAAAGCTGGCGACGGAGCTTGCGACCGGGGTGTATCGGCCGGATCTCGTGCTGGGCAGCCCGGACTCCCTCCCGCTCACGACCGTGCTCTCGAAGAAGCTCTATCTCGACCTCACCCCCTACGTCGAAAAGGACGAAAAATTCAACAAAGAGAACATCTTCGGCTCGGTCCTCTCCGCGTTCACGGCGAAGGACGGGTCCCTCTGGGCGCTGACCGACGAGATCACGCTCGAGACGCTGCTGTCGACGCCCGAAAACCTCGGGAAATACGCCGATCGGGACGGCTGGACCTTGGGCGAGATGATGGACTACGCGATGAGCCTCCCGGCGGGCGTGGAACTGATGGACGGCCTGACGCAGGACAGCGCGTCGTACCTGTTGGCGGGCGGCTACGGGGCGTTCATCGACGAGGAGGAGGCGGTCTGTCATTTCGAGGGCCCGGATTTCCTCAAATTCCTCGCGTATCTGAAGACGCTGCCGAAGAGCTGGGAGGAGTACCAGGCGAAAGCGGCTTCCCAGCAGGTGGATTACGACGAGCGGTATCACCTCTATCACGAGGGAAAGATCGCGCTCAAGGGCGTGGATTTCTACGACATGGCGGAATTTCTCAATCTGGAGATGGCGTACGGCACGAAGGATTACGTGATGATCGGTTTCCCGCGTTCGTCCGAGGACGTGAGCGGCGCGAAGTTCAGCTCCGGAACGGCGGCCGCAATCACCAAATACGCGAAGAACCTCGACGCGGCGTGGGCTGCCCTCAAGGCGATCATCGACCCGGACGATGACCAGTACCGCAACGACATTCCGATCCTGCGCTCCTCGTTCGACGTCATGTGCGAGGAATACTACTCCTACCGTTTTGAATTCTATTACGACGGCTCGGCAAGCTGGGGCACGTACGATCCCGACAGCCCGGACGATCAGCGGACGACGGAGGATCTCGACCGGCCCGGCATCGTGACCTTCTTCACGAAGGAGGACGCGGAGCGGATCAAGGCGTTCCTCGATCAGCCGGTGACCCCGGTGGGCGGCGCGGTGAACGAGGAGGTCTCTGCCATCATTGGCGAAGAGGTGTCGGCCTATCTCGGCGGCAGCGTCGACGCGGAGGGCTGCGCGAAACGGATCCAGTCCCGCGTGTCGATCTGGCTGGCGGAACACAAATGAGGGGAATTCAGAATTAAGAATTCAGAATTCAGAATTACGAATTAAGAATTCAGAATTCAGAATGAAACAAAAGAAGTCCCGGATGCCCAAAAGGTGTCCGGGATTTTTGGGTTGGGAGGACGGATTCCCACGGGCTGCGCCCTCGCAATGACACGCGTTCATTTTGACGGCTGCCGTGGAGAGAACATGTTGCCTTTGTGCGTAACGGCAAAGAGGAACGTGACGGCTTCGCACCGCACATCATGTGTCATTGCGAGGAGCAGGTCCCCCGACCTGTGACGTGGCAATCCGTTCCCCTGAAACCGGGTGCCGGGTGCGGAAACGCCGCCGCCGCACATCGTCATTCCGAGGAAGGCGTCCCAAGACGCCTGACGTGGGAATCTCTCCGAACCGGAAGACGTAGGCAGAGAATTGGTGACAATGTCATTCACAGCGTGTCCGTCATGGTCCCCGGTTTCTCTCCTGCTCACCAGTATTGGAGAGATTGCCACGTCACGATCCTTGAGGATCGCTCCTCGCAATGACAAGCTGAAGTTGGGCAGGGAAGACAACCGGCACCAGTCTCGTGAAGGAGAACGGATTGCCACGGGCTGCGCCCTCGCAATGACACAATAAAATGCAGTTGACAGCTCGTTGATGCAGCGGCTCTGCGAAATGGGTGCAAAATGCATGAACGAGTGTCATTGCGAGGAGCAGGTCCCTCGTCCTGCGACGTGGCAATCCGTTCCCCTCGGGAGGGCAAAGCAAACTTGTTTCGTGAGTGTTGCGATTCTGTTAAATTCACAAGTGTAATTTCCCAGGAAATGCCCGCAAACCCTTGTCATTCAAGGAAAAATTTGTGAACAAAAGGTGGGAATTTTGCGGGAAAAAAGCGGGACGACAAAATCACCGAAATGTGGTATGATAAACCTGTAACATACTGCCGGCCCCCGCGCTGAGGCCGGAGTGCGAACAACAGGAGGATTCCCATGGCGATCGCCTATTTTCCGATGTACGGCTCCTACGAGGAGATTTTCGAGACCCTGACCGACGAACAGCTCGGCGCACTGGTGCGGGGCGGCCTGCGCTATTTCAATTCCGGCGCGCGCGAACCGATGAACGACCGCGGATTGATCCCGCTCTTTGCGATGCTCTGCCGCGACATCGATCTGAGCGGCGACGCCTACGAGGAAAAATGCGCCAAGAGACGCGACGCCGCCCGCAAGCGCTGGAAGAAAGGTCCGGACGGGACCGCCGAGGCGGAATGCGACCCTGTACAGGTGGATGCGGACGATGCAAATGCATCCAAATGGATGCAAACGGATGCACATGCATGCAAATGGATGCAAAATAAAGACAAAGTAAAGGCGAATACGAATGCGATTACGAATGCGAGTGCGAGGGAAATCCCCGCGGACACGCCCGCACGCGCAGAAGAGCGGGAGGATCGCTTCGCCGAGGAGGACGCGGCTGCGCTGTTCGGCGTCACGGTCCCCGGGGAAGAGGACGTCACCCTCCGCGGCAGCTTCTCGAACGTCCCTCTGACGGACGCGCAGCTCGAACGCCTGCACCGGGAGATCCCCGAAGCGGACGAGTATATCGACCGCCTGTCCGAGCATATCGCGTCGACCGGGAAGACCTACGCCGACTGCTGCGCCACGATCTTCAAGTGGGTGCGGGAGGACCGGCGAAAGGCTGTGCCCAAAACGCAGACGCCCCCCGATCAGGGCTCCTTCGACACCGACGAATTCTTCGAGGCGGCCCTGAAGCGCAGCTATCGCATGATGGAGGAGATAGAGGCAAAGGAAAAAGCAAAGAGCGGCGGATAGCGGCACCTCCGGCGGAGAAAAAAAGCGCACCCGAAACGCATCGGATGCACTTGATGTTCCATTCTGAATTCTCAATTCTGAATTCTTAATTCTTAATTCTGAATTCTGAATTCTTAATTCCGTTTTCCCTCGCGCCCAAGCACGACCCGGTACCACGCGTACCCGAGCGGGAGCACGTCGCCGTGATCGTAAAAGTCCTCGGGGATGCGGATCTCCTCGCGGCTGTCCGCGGCCTTGAAATCGACGGCGGAGCCCGTCACGGCGGAGAGGGGGATGCGCACGTCGACGGCATCGGCGCGGACGGTGCGGATCATCGCGGTCCCGGGGATCTCCTCCCCGTCCTCGTTCTTCGCCCAGAGGCGGAGGAAGGTCCCGCCGCAGTCATCGGGATTGATCGGGCGGTCGGCGTGGAGCGTGAAGAGGAGCGCATCGTCCCCGCGGCGCACGTCGACCGAGCGGATGCCGTAGCGCCCTGTGCGGTTGACATAGCGCGTGCCGTAACCCTCAGCGTCCCGGGCGAAGGTCCCGTCGGGATAGCCGGGGAAGGTGACGGATCCGCCCGCGCCGAGGACCGTTTCGTCCGGCAGTCCCCTGAGCCGCGCCGCATAGGTGCAGAGCGTTTTGTAGTAGTTGTCGAAGTAGCCGCCGCGCATCATTTCGATATCGCGGCTGTACTCGTAGTTCGCGCAGTCGACGAAGAGGATCGGCCTCTCGGGCGTGCCGGGCCAGCGTCCCGCGATCCACTCGTTCCACCCGGTGACGAGGGTGACGGGGACGTCGGCTTCGAGGGCGCGCTCGAACTGCTCGATGAAGTTATAGCACTTGGTGTAGGCGTCCGGGGCGGGATCGTTCATGCCGTCGTGGAACGCGCGTCCGCGGTTGGCCGTCTCGCCGTAGAGGACGGAATCGCCGAACCGGATCTGCGGGTGCTGCGCCACGGAGACGTTGATGCATTCCGGCGTGCCGTCGAGGGTGGGGAAGACGCGCTGGGGACGGGTGAAGTCCATCCACGGCCAGCCGCCCGCCTTATCGGCCTCGTTCGGCCATTGGGAGAGGCGGAGGTCGAAGAAATCGCGGCATTCCGGGGAGCACTCCTCGGGCACGGCGATGATCGTCGGCTTATCCTTGCGGCGAAACCACGTCTCGGGGCAGAAGCCGGGCTTGTAGACGGCCTCGTAGAGGCGCTGGACGGTGTCGCCGGAGCGGGTGTTGGTATAGAACATGACCCGCGGAATGTCCCAGCCCGCGGCATGGTATTCGGAGAGGACGCGCATCACGAGCTTCGCGTTGTCCTCGTAGATCACGGCGTTGGTGGTGTCGAAGAAGAGGAAATCGACGCCCGCCTGGATGAGGAGCTTGACATGCTTCCGCACGACCCACTCGTCGTCGGAGAAGTAGTACCCGTAGAACGGCTCGCCCCAATGGTGATAGGTCCCGATGCCGCCCCAGTACGGCGCGTCCGGGTGCTGTCCGGCGTCGGGATGGGCCTCGGTGATGGCGGAGATGTCGTAGGGCCTGCCGCGTCCGTGCTCGCCGAGCCAGAGGAAATAGAAGAGTCCGACGAGGCGGTCCCGCGGGGCGGGGAAGGAGCCGTGAAGGAAGCGGGGGTTCGGCATGTCAGGCCTTTTTCAGGATCTCGTCGGTGCAGAGGGTGAATCCGGCCTCGACGAGGAGGTCTTCGGTCTTCGCGTTGTCCTCGACGCGGAGGACGACGTTGGCGTGACCGGCATCGGAGGCGACGAAGGCATAGAGATATTCGACGGAGATCTCCGCCTCGGTGAGGATGCGCAAGAGTTCGGTCAGACCGCCCTTCACGTCGGGGATCTGCACGCCGACGACGTCGGTGACGCTCACGATGCGCCCCTCGGAGGAAAGCGCGAGGGCGGCGGCGCGGGGATCGTCCACGATGAGGCGGAGGATGCCGTAGTTCTGCGTATCGGCGATGGAGAACGCGCGGATGTTGATGTCGTTGTCGCTGAGGGTCTTCGAGATTTCGTAGATGGATCCGTTTTTGTTTTCGGCGAAAACGGAGAGCTGTTTCACGGACATGAGATACCTCCGGAGGGGGTGCTCCCGGCCCGGGACGGCGGGCATGGCTCGCATCCGCGGGAGAGGGAACAGATTGTTCAAGATATATTAAAGCACGAAAGAACGGAAATGTCAAGAGAAAGGGGAAAGAAAATGAAAAACTGCGCGGCCGGGCGGTGCCCGGTCCCCGCGGACCCCGCGGCGCGCAAAAAGAGAAGGCCGCGAAGCCTTCTCATTTCTCCTGTTTCATGCGTTCCGCCAGCTCCCGGATGTAGCTCGGATCCGCGCCGCAGCACCCGCCGATGTAATCCACCAGGTCCAGCGCGGGCATCACGTCGTCCGCGAAAACCTTCGCGCTGTACGTCGTCGCCGTCGTCCCGTCCGCCGCGAGGATCGGCTTGCCCGCGTTCGGCTTGAAGATCACCGGCAGCGGGGACTTCTCCGCGAATTCCCGGATCACCGGGAGCGCGAGATCCGGACCCAGCGAGCAGTTCATCCCGATGGCATCCACCTCGAGGGGGACGAGCTCCTCGATCATGTCCTCGACCGAGTTGCCCATCATCGTCCTGCCGCGCCGCTCGAACGACAGACAGCAGAAGACGGGGAGCCCGAACCGCTTCGCCTCGACGGCGGCGACCCGTATCATGGCCAGATCGATGAAGGTCTGGAGCAGGATGAGATCCGGCCCCTCCTTCACGCCCGCCTCGAGCATTTCGCGGTAGATTTCGGCGGCCTCCTCCTCCGTCAGGTCCCCGTAGGGCTCCATGAGGGCGGAGAGCGGCCCGGCGGACAGCGCGATCTTCACGTCCCGGCCCGCCAGCGCGGTCTTTGCGATCTTCACGCCCTCCGAGACGATCTCGGGAGACGTGTAGTCCGAGGAGCGCTTCACTGCGGGTCCGTTCGCGCCGAAGGTGTTGGCGAGGATGATCTTCGCGCCCGCGTCCGCGTATTCCGACGCCAGCTCCGCGACGATGTCGGGGTGCTCCTTGTTGTACTTCCAGACGGGATCCTTCTTGATTCCCCGGGCTTCGGCTTTCGCCCAGAGCGACGTGCCGACCGCTCCGTCCATGAGGGTGATGTTGGGTTTCATGGGAGAGTCTCCTTGTGTTTTATACTTAATCTCTTCTAAAAGTATTGCAAACGCAAGCCGCAAAAGTCCCCTCATCAGTCACTTCGTGACAGCTTCCCCACGGAGGGGGAAGCCTCACAACATGCAGCGTTTCCGAAAATGAAGACGGTTCCCATAGAGTATTGGTGCCAGTTTCAGAAATGCGGTGCACTCTTTTTGTTGCCTTCCCCCGCCGTGGGGAAGGTGGCCGAAGGCCGGATGAGGGGGGACGAACGGCTCTTGATTGCTGCGTTTCAGAAGGAAAACAGTTTGGGGATTGAATATACATCCGCGCAAAGGACCGGCGGTTTACGGCTCCTCTCCGAGGACTTCGGCGAGGACGGGGGCGAGGTCCTCTGCGAGCTGCTTTGAGAAGGCGGTGCTGCCCCGCTTCGACAGATGGCCCCAGTCGGAGTAGTTCCGGTTGTCGTCGTTCAGGGACGAGGCCAGCTCGTCGTTGTAGTTCAAAAACGGGATGCCGCGGGCCTCGGCGACTTCGGCAAGCTCGTGGTTGTGCACCTTCCGGTCGCCCGATTTCCACCCGCTGTATTCGGGGCACTCGACGAAGATCAGCTTGATCCCGTCCGCCTCGAACCGGTCGAGGAGGCTCTCAAACGTGCGCCATTCCCGGCGGTTGTGGATGCAGCCCACCTGGGTGGTGCCGCCCGCGAACGAAACGTCCCACGGGATGTACCCCTTGTAGTATTCCGAGGTGATGTTGTGGTCCTTGTCGTAGAGGGTCTTGTGCTGATAGGTCGGGAGCACGAGATCCGCTTCGGTGAGGAGGCGGCCCTCGATCTTCGGCTTCACGGGGGCGGGCGTCTCCACCTCCGCGTGCCGTCCGTTGAGATAGAACCGGATCATCTCGGGGATGCGGTCGCGGGAGGAGAAGATCGGGTTGTTGATGAGCAGGACCGTGAGGTGCTCGTCGAGCGCGAGGATGCCGTGCTCCTTCACCGAATCCGCGAGCATCTCGGCGACCGTCTTCTCCGGGGCGGGGAGATCCTCGGGCGCGGCGGTCTCGGCGGGATCGGCATCCGGTTCCTCCTCGTCAGCCGGGGCGGCGGGGGCGTTCTTCTTCTCGTCCTTCACGATCGCGCGCATGATCCCGAGCGGCATGTCGGCCGGGGAATCGAAGGTGATCCGCCGCCAGAGCCAGCTGTCGTCGCACATGAACCAGTCGACGCACCAGACGATCACCTTCGGCGTCGGGTATTTCGCTTCGTTTTTGAAGATCTCGTACCAATCCTCGTAGAAGGACGGGACGGAGCCGTTCAGCCCGAAGTTGAAGAAGGAGTGCTCGGGCATCTTCTCCTCGAGATAGAGCGGGTTGACGCCGTGCGCGCAGTGCGAGGTGCCGATGAAGATCACGTCCGCGTTGTAGACCTGCTCGAACATCTCGTAGTACTGCCCGAAGTAGTGATAGCAGTGGCGGTCCTTGTATTTCTGATAGAACGCCTCCATCTGCTCGGCCTTGAGCGTCAGGGCTTCGAGCTCGAGGCGGAGCCGCTCCTGTTCGTCCTCGGTCTTCTGCGCCTCGAGCCGGACGCGCTCCGCCATTTCCCGGGCGGCGGCGATCTCGCGCGTTTCGGCGGCGATGAAGTCCTTCATCAGGCGGTTCGCGCCCGCGACGGCGGCAAACGACAGGCCGATGACGACGAGGCCGGAGACGACGTATTTGAGGATCCCGCGGGTATTGTCTTTCATGATCTCACGCCTCCTCCGTCAGAACTGGAAATAGATGAACGCCTTGTTGTCGTACGCGCCGAAGAGGACGATCACGGCGACGAGGAGGGCGTAGGTCACGACGCGGACGGGATGGGGCATCCGGAAATAGGCCCCGGCGATCTTCTTGCCGTGATTCATGAGGAATTCCGCCGCGAAGAGCAGGATCACCGCGAAGACGGCGACGTGCACGCGCAGGACCGGGATCGCGGAGAAGTCCATCGCGGTCTTCTCGAAGAGGCGCCCCACAACGAGGAACGCATCCGGGATCGAGTTCGCGCGGAAGAAGATCCACGAGAAGGCGATGAGGGCGAAGGTCACGATGTTCTGGATCAGGCCGCGCAGCACGGGGACCCGGTCGAGACGGGTGACGGCGGCGAGCCTGTCCTTGAGCGGCCCGACGAAGCGGGAGACGCAGATGTAGACGCCGTTGAGGAAGCCCCAGAGAACGTAGGTATAGCCCGCGCCGTGCCAGACGCCGGAGATCGTGAAGGTCACGAGCTGGTTGAAGATCCAGCGCGGCTTCGAGACCCGGTTGCCGCCGAGCGGGATGTACACATAGTCGCGGAACCACGTCGAGAGGGAGATGTGCCACCGCCGCCAGAATTCCGGGACGGAGCGGCTGAAATACGGCGTGTCGAAGTTCTTCATGAGGTCGATGTCGAGGATCTTCGCGCACCCGACGGCGATGTCGGAGTAGCCGGAGAAGTCGCAGTAGATCTGCACGGTGAAGCAGAGGACGCCGATGAGGATCCCCGCGCCGCCGAACGTGCCGGGCGAATCGAAGACGGCGTCGGCGAAGAGTGCGAGGTTGTCCGCGACGACGACCTTCTTGAACATGCCCCAGAGCATTTTGCGCCCGCCGAGGGAGATGTTTTCCGCCTTCAGCGAATGCTTGGCCTTGAGCTGCGGCATGAGGGAGGAGAAGCGTTCGATCGGGCCGGCGACGAGCTGCGGGAAGAACATCAGAAAGAGCGCGAAGTCAAAGAAGTTCCGCTCGGCGTGCTGGCGTCCCGTGTAGGTGTCGATGAAGTAGCCCATCGACTGGAAGGTGTGGAAGGAAATGCCGATGGGGAGGACGACCTCGGGGAAGACGACGGTCTTGAGCGAGAGCATGTGCCCGAAGAAGTTGACCGTGTCGCCGATCACGCCGAGGTACTTGAACCAGACGAGCAGGCCGATGTTGCAGGCGAGCCCGCAGACGAAGACGGCCGTCTTGATCTTCTTCTGTTCGCGGAAGCGCTCGATGAGGCGCGCGCCGGTGTAGTCCACCACCGTGGTGAAGAGGAGGATGAGCATGTACTTCGGGATGAAGGACATGTAGAACCAGCAGGACGCGGCGAGCAGGAAGTATTTCCGCACCTTGTGGGGGAGGAGGAAATAGAGCGCCGCGACGAGGGGGAAGAACAGGAGGAATTCGATGGAGTTGAAGAGCATGGACACTCCCCTTTCAGGATCGGACCCGGATCGGACACGCGTGCGGAGGCGATCGCGGTTTCAGCGTTTTTTTCATTATATCATAAAACCCCGTGGTTTTCCAGAGGGAAACGGAAATTTTGAGGCGGAGGAGGAGAAAAAGACGGGAGAGGGGAATTCAGAATTCAGAATTCAGAATTAAGAATTCAGAATTAAGAATTCAGAATTAAGAATTAAGAATGACTTTGGTTCAACGCCTCATTCCTGACTCATCGCTCCCAATTCCTTTACGAGACTGGTGCCGGTTGTCTTGCCTGCCCAACTTCAGCTTGTCATTGCGAGGAGCGATTCCCAAGAATCGCGACGTGGCAATCTCTCCGATATGGAAGAG
>JAFPWV010000054.1 GCA_017412675.1 Clostridia bacterium | reverse complement strand
GCGGGTCAGGGCGTTGCCCCGACACCCTACCACCTTTTGAAAAAGGTGGACGAAAACTTTTGCCCTATTTGCGACAACCCGTTTTTGTTTTGTTGACGCGGCAAAGTATGACTGCATGTTTCGTGAAGGAGTACGGATTGCCACGTCAGGACCGAAAGGTCCTTCCTCGCAATGACACCGTCAAGGGCAGCGCACCGCCGAAGGTGCAGCGGGAAAATGTTCTCCTCGGTCCAATTCTGAATTCTTCATTCTGAATTCTAAATTCCTCATTCACCCGCGCGCCTCGGGAGGATCCCAGCGGAACACCGGCGCATCCTTCACGCCGAGGGAAAGCTGCGCGTCAAAAAACCCCGGCTCCCGGAGACCCCAGACGTAGCAATCATAGAGGATCTCCCCGTAACCGTCGTACCGGAAGAGGAATTCGAGCTCCCATTCTCCGGCATTCAGCTTCTCCGTCAGCGCCTCAAGCGAGAGGCATTCGCGGACCGTTCCCTCTCCGGATTCCCGGAACAGGTAAACGTGAGATCCACGCTGCGGGTCCAGCGCGAATTCGACCGCCGCCGCGCCGGTGTTCGGCCAGTCCTTCCCGTAATCGGCGCAGAAGATCCCGCCCGGGAAGGTGAACGTCAGGCGGTCCTCGCCGAGCACAGCTGCACGCGCCCGGCAGTCGTGAAGGCTGAACCGCTCCCGGCCCGCGCCTTTGTATGAATAGAACATGGTTTCCTCCGATCGTGTGATGATCCCCGAGAAAAGGAAAAAGGGAACCCATCGGTTCCCTCCGAAATGTCAAGAACTCAGCCGTTGACCTTGTCCTTGAATTCCTTGCCTGCCTTGAAAGCGGGGACGGTAGAAGCGGCGACCTTCACGGCTTCGCCGGTCCGCGGATTGCGGCTGATTCTCGCTTCGCGCTTCTTGCTTTCAAAGGTGCCGAAACCGATGAGGCTGACCTTCTTGCCGTCGGCGACGGTGGTCTCGATGGCGTTGACAGTCGCTTCGAGAGCGGCAGCAGCCTGCTTCTGGGTAAGGCCGGCGTCAGCGGCGATCTTCTTGATGAGTTCCTGCTTGTTCATGGTAAATCCTCTTTCTTAGATTTTCTTGATAGTCCGGGAAATCCCTGCGTCCTTTATTATATCACATCTTTGTGACAAAATCCATAGCAAATGAAAAGAAACATGACTGAAAGTGCGAAAAAAACTACATTTTTTTCGGTATTTTGCACACACGGAGCCCTTTGAGGAAGCGGATCGGAGGAAATCGGACGCATCGGCGTTCTCGCGCACGGTCCGGCCGCCCGCAAAGAAAAATCCTGTTGTCCGCGATTTTTCCCCGTTTCCTCTTGACATCCGATCGGACTTGATGTATAATCTTCCTGTCATGTGAAGCAGACAGGAAATATCCCGTTATCCGACGGGATGACCGAAGGAGTGAAACTCTCAGGTGCCGCGTGCGGCGAGGACTGTCTGCGGATGACGCTCTGGAGAAGCCCGGCATTGCCGGGTGCCGAAGGTGCAAGGCCGGTCTCCCGGCTAATCTCTCAGGCAAAAGGACAGAGTTCAGGTCGTTTTTTCCCGTTCGGGAGCGCACCTGTCCGTTTGCTGTGGAGCTTGCTTCGGCGGGCTCTTTGTTTTTTCCTTCCTCATTTCATTTTCATTCAAAGGACGGTGCGAAACCAGTATGCAGAACTTCCTCGACGGCCTTGCCTCCGTCAACGGCAAGATCAACGGCGTGGTGTGGGGCGTCCCCGCGCTCATCCTCCTCATCGGCACGGGCATCCTCATGACCGTCATCACCCGCTTCTTCCAGTTCACCCGCTTCGGGCACATGTGGAAATCGACGATCGGCGGCCTCTTCAAGCACAAGGGGATCACCAAGAGCGAGGACCGGCACTCGATCTCGCAGTTCCAGGCGCTCTGTACGGCCCTCTCCGCCACCATCGGCACGGGCAACATCGCGGGCGTCGCGTACGCCATCACGATGGGCGGTCCCGGCGCGGTCTTCTGGATGTGGATCGCCGCGATCGTCGGCATGATGACGAATTTCTCCGAAAACGTCCTCGGCATCTACTTCCGCCGCCGCAACGAACGGGGCGAATGGTCCGGCGGCGCGATGTACTACCTGCGTGACGGCGTCGGGAACATGAAATACGGGAAGCACATCGGCAAGATCCTCGCCGTCCTCTTCTCGATCTTCGCCGTCATCGCCTCCTTCGGCATCGGCAACATGGGCCAGGTCGTCTCCATCTCCGAGAGCATCGCAGCCGTGGCGAACGCGGGCGACTCGAAGATCCTCCCGCTGATCGTCGGCGGCGTCGTGATGATCCTTGCGATCCTCGTCATCATCGGCGGCCTTCGCCGGATCGCGGAGACCAACGAGCGCATCGTGCCCTTCATGGCGATCTTCTACATCATCGGCGCGCTCGTCATCATCGTCATGAACATCACCAAAGTCGGTCCGGCCTTCGCCGCGATCTTCAAAGGCGCGTTCAATTTCAAGTCCGCGGCGGGCGGCGTCGGCGGTGCCGTCATCGCGCAGGCCATGCAGTGGGGCTTCAAACGGGGCGTGTTCTCCAATGAAGCGGGCCTCGGCTCCTCTGTCATGGTCCACTCCGCGTCCAACGTCAAGGAACCCGTCGTGCAGGGCCTCTGGGGCATCTTCGAGGTCTT
This sequence comes from Clostridia bacterium, assembly GCA_017412675.1. GTDB lineage: Bacteria > Bacillota > Clostridia > Oscillospirales > CAG-272 > UMGS1696. The sequence continues at coordinate 5,298 of JAFPWV010000054.1, read as the reverse complement.
CGCGGACACCATCATCGTCTGCACCTGCACCGCTCTCGTCATCCTCACGAGCGGCGTGGTCGACCTCGAGACCGGCGCGTCCCTCTCCGGCGTGACCAAGCTCGGTCTGGCCACGGAAGCCTTCACGAAAAACTTCGGCACCTTCGGCGGCATCTTCATCGCGGTCGCCGTCTCGCTCTTCGCGTTCACGACGGTCCTCGGCTGGAGCTTCTACGGCACGAAGGCGTGGGAATTCCTCTTCGGCACCCGCTCCACGATCGTCTACAAGATCCTCTTCGTCCTCGTCATCCTCGCGGGCTCGACGCTCGACGCCTCCCTTGCGATCGACCTCTCCGACACCTTCAACGGCCTGATGGCGATCCCGAACCTCATCGGCGTGATCTGCCTGTCCGGGCTGGTGGTGAAGATCACGAAGAACTACACCGTCCGCAAGATCACGAAGACTGCCCCGTACAAGGAGCCGATGTACTCCGCGATCCCCGAGATCCAGCGCGAGCAGGAAAAGCGCAAGGACTGAGCCTCCCGGCATTGAAAAAAGGACTGCTGCACACCCGCGGCGGTCCTTTCTTTTGGTTCAGCCGAGCGTCATTCCTCCAGCATGGCGAGCAGTTCGGGCACGCAGAGCTCGAATTTGACGCTGTACCGGTAGTCCGGGTCGTCCATCGTCGCGCGGATGGCGTTCAGCACATTCGTCGCCGCGATGCGGAGGGCGTCCGCGAGGGGCTTCTCCCGCATGATCGCGCCGATCAGGGTCGCGGCGAAGAGATCGCCCGTCCCGTGATAGGAGACCGGGAGGTTTTCGTGGAAGTATTCCTCGAATTCGCCCGTGTCGCGGTGATAGGCGATGATGCCCTGATGCGCGCCGTCCACATTCACGCCCGTGATCGCCGCGATCTTCGCGCCTCCTTCGGCGAGACGGCGGAGGATATCGCGGATATACGCCTTGTCGTAGGTGCCGGGCGCGCGGTACTCCTCGCCGAGCATGAGGGTCGCCTCGGTCAGGTTCGGGACGATGAGGTCCGCCCGGTCGCAGAGGGACTTCATCGCGCCGATGATCTCCTCGCCGAAGCCCGCGTAGAGCTTGCCGTTGTCCGCCATGGCGGGGTCGATGAAGACATAGGACGGCTTGATCTCGTCGATGAAGCGCCCGATCATCGCGGCCTGCTCCGGGGAGCCGAGGTAGCCCGTGTAGAGGCCGTCGAAGGTGAGGCCTTCCTTCTTCCAATGCGCGGTGACGGCGGGGATGTCGTCCGTCAGGTCGCGGAACGTATAGCCCGTGAAGCCGCCCGTATGCGTGGACAGAACGGCGGTCGGGATGACGGCGCACTCCACGCCCATCGCCGAAATGACCGGCAGGGCAACAGTCGCCGAGCACTTGCCGAAACAGGAAATATCCTGGATGGTGACAACTTTTTTCATGGGAAATCCTCCTCGGGGGTTGACTTTTTTTCGGATTGCCTGTATAATAAACCAAAATTGGACCGATGAAAACTACCAGAAAGAGAGTTTTTTATAAGACCAGATGAAACCGGATGAAACCGCGTATCGGAGGATCTACGAGGACCTGCGGGACAAGATCGTCGCGGGGGGATGGCCTCCCGGCGCGCGCCTGCCCTCGAAGCGCCAGACGGCGGCGGACTACGGCGTGAGCGTCATCACCGCGGAGCACGCCTATTCCCTGCTCTGCGACGAAGGATATGCCGAAGCGCGCCAGCGGAGCGGGACCTACGCCGCCTATCGCCCGAAGGACCGCTTCCCCGTCGGAGAGACGCGCGAAATGCCCCCGCCCACCCAGCCGCATGACGGCGGAGACTTCCCCTATTCGGTCTATGCGAAGACGGTGCGCCGGGTGCTCGCCGATTACGAGGGGATCCTCTACGAAAAATCCCCCGCGGGAGGCCTGCCCCTTCTGCGCAAAACACTCGCCGACTATCTCGCCCGGAGCCGCGGCATCCGCACCGATCCTGAGAACATCCTGATCGGCTCCGGCTCGGAATACCTCTACACCCTGATCCCGATGATCCTCGGGCGGGAGCGCATCTTCGCCGTCGAGAGCCCCTCCTACGGGCAGATTCTGCGCATTTACCGCGCGTCCGGCATCCGCTGTGAGGAGCTTCCCCTCTCGAAGAACGGCATCGACAGCGCAGCCCTCGAGGCATCCCGCGCCGAGGTGCTCCACATCACGCCCTACCGGAGCTATCCGAGCATGGTGACGGCCTCCGCGTCAAAGCGGCACGAATACCTGAGCTGGGCCGAGGAGCGGGGCGGCTGGCTGATCGAGGACGACGTCGAATCGGAATTCTCCCCCCGGTCGCGTCCGACGGAGACCCTCTTCTCCCTCGACAGCGAGCGCGTGATCTACCTCAACACCTTCTCGAAGACCCTCTTCCCCTCCCTGCGCGCGGCCTACATGGTCCTGCCAACCGCGCTTCTCCCCGCATACCGCGATGGAGCCGGGAACCTCTCCTGCACCGTCCCCGTGCTCGAGCAGTGCGTCCTCGCCGAGCTCATCGGGCGGGGGGACTTTGAACGCCATCTCAACCGGATGCGGCGCAAGCTCGGCAAATCGAAGCCGTGACGCGCCCGCACGATGAAAGGAGTCCGTATGCCAGGACGCATCCTCTTTCTCCACGGGCTGACGAGCAGCGGTAAATCGAGCGCCGCCCATTGCCTCGCCAGGCTCTGTCCGACCCCGCTCTTTCTCTCCTCGAACGACGTCTTCCACGACATGATCGCAGGCCGGTTTTTCCAGCAGGATTTCTGGCGGGAGGTCGCCCGGACCATCGGCGCGCAGTATGCCGCAGTCCGCGGGATGGCAGACGCCGGGTTCGACACGGTGATCGACGGGATGGGCCTCGACCTGCCGGAGTACGAAGAACTCTTCGGCCGGCGCCACGCCGATCTTGTCCGTGAATGGTTCCGCGGCCTCGACGTCACGTTCATCCGCTTCGACTGTCCGCTCGACGAGCTGAGGCGGCGCAATCTCGTCCGCGGCGACCGGGGCGAATTCCAGTCCGAGGACCAGGCGAAACGCGCCGATCCCGCCTTCCCCGCCGATCTGGTGATCGACATGATGACGACCTTCCCGGACGAGGCCGCGCGACGCATCCTCGCGTTTGCCGGGATCCCCGCCGAGGAAGCGGGATTTGCCGACGAAGCCGACGATTTCCGGGCCCGGGTACTCGCGGGATTCCTCGGCGAATGGGCGGACGTGTTCCCCGCCTGCTCCGAGGACGACGGGCTCCGAAAGACCGCCCCGGACGGGGGATGGCCCGTGGAAGTCGACGCCGTTCTGCGCGATCCGGGATCCGCGGACATCGTCGCCGTGGAGCTCACGCGCCGGGGCTACCGCGAGGTCGGGGCGCACGGGGTCCGGCTCTTTCTGCGCGGGGAGCGGGACGTTTGCCGCATGCTCGATGCCCCGCCGCAGAAGCTCGCCGGATACCTCGGCAAAACCGTGTCCGTCACAATCGACCGCCCCGCCGGCACGCGCCACCCGGAGCACCCCGATCTCGTCTATCCGATCCCCTACGGCGATCTCTGCGGCACCCTCGCGCCCGACGGCGAACCGATCGACGCGTACTGCCCGGGCTTTGAAAACGCCGGGATCCTGACGGGCATGGTCTCCGCCGTCATCCGCCGGGACGACGACGCGGAGGAAAAGCTCATCGTCACCCCGCCGGGCGTTTCGTTTTCCGCCGCCGATCTCTGGGACGCCGTGCGCTTCACCGAACGGTATTTCCGCTCCACCCTCATCCAGAAGAAACCATAAGCTCGCATACCGCGAGAAGGAGGACCCATGTCCAAGCTCCGCTGCGGCCTCATCGGCAATCCCCTCGGACACAGCTGGTCGCCCGAGATCCACGCGATCCTCGGCGATTACGACTACACGCTCTGGCCGATGGAGGAGGACGCCGTCGCGCCGTTTCTCAAAGCCCGGGATTTCGACGCGATCAACGTCACGATCCCCTACAAAAAGACCGTGATGCCGCACCTCGACCGCATCTCCGACGAAGCGCGCCGGATCGGATCGGTCAACACGGTCGTGAAGGAGGCGGACGGGACGCTCTCCGGGTACAACACCGATTATTTCGGACTCTCCTACATGCTCGCGCGGCGCGGATTCGAGCTTCGCGGAAAGAAGGTCGTGATCCTCGGCTCCGGAGGCGCGTCCGTCACGGCACAGACCGTAGCGGCGGACCGTGGTGCGGCTCAGATCGCCGTCGTCACGCACCGGGAGAACACGCCCGAGACGCTCCGGGGGCACGGGGACGCCGAGATCCTCATCAACACCACCCCGGTCGGGATGTTCCCGCACAACGGGGAAAGCCCCGCCTCGCTCGACTACTTCCCGCGCCTCGAAGCCGTCGTCGACATGATCTACAACCCCGCCCGCACCGCGCTCATCCTCGACGCGGAGGAACGGAAGATCCCCTCGGCGTCCGGGCTGCCCATGCTCGTCGCGCAGGCCAAGATGGCGGCGGAGCTCTTCACCCGGTCCCCGCTCTCCGATACGGTCTTCGACGAAGCGCTCCGGGAGGTCTCGAAGGCCAAGCGGAACCTCGCCCTCGTCGGGATGCCGGGCTGCGGCAAGAGCACCGTCGGACGCCTCTTTGCCGAGCACAGCGGCCGCGTGTTCGTCGACCTCGACGCGGAGATTGAGAAGGAAGCGGGCCGGCCGATCCCCGCCATCTTCTCGTCGGACGGCGAAGCGGCCTTCCGCGATCTCGAAACCGCCGTCCTCGCGCGCTTCTCGAAGGCGTCCTCCCTCGTGCTCGCAACAGGCGGAGGCGCGGTGATCCGGGCGGAAAACCGGCGTCTGCTCCGCGAGAACAGCGTCGTGCTCCACCTCACGCGGCCCCTCGACGCGCTCGCGAAGGACGGGCGTCCGCTCTCGCAGGCAAACTCCGCCGAGACGCTCTGGAACGCGCGGCGGGACTTCTACCGTGCCGTCTCAGATGCCGCGCTCCCGGTCGATCCCGATCCCGCCGTCACGCTGGCAAGGGTCACCGCCTGGTGGGAGTGCTTCTCCGACAAAAACACATAAAGAACAAGGCTGCCGCATGAACTCCAAGAAACGGAGAAATGCGACAGCCGTTCTCTTTCCATAGCGCTATCGGCGTTCTTTTTCTCCTTTATCGAGGAGAAAAAGAACCAAAAAGAGGAACTCTCTGGAAGTTTTGGGTGTTCCGCACTCTGCGGAGTGCGGGTCAGGGCGCTGCCCTCGACACTGGTTATGCTTCGCATCCCGGGACGCCATTTTGAAAAAGGCGGGCGAAAACTTTTGCCCTATTTGCG
>JAFPWV010000053.1 GCA_017412675.1 Clostridia bacterium | reverse complement strand
GATTGCTTTTTTCGCCTACGCGGCTGGCGGACAAGAGGCCTTCACGGCCGGCCTCTTGTCAATCACCGCTCCCAAAGGCGCTGTTCCCTCGGTTTCAGCAAGCTGAAACCGGCTGGACATCCACCCCTCAACGTGCGTACCTTGACGTTTCTGTACTGTTGCTCCATTTCATCTGGTCCCACGGCGGATGGAACGAGTTCCATCTCGCCTTTCACACGTTGGATTAACAGGGCCATCACCATGATGAGTGGCTCTGAATCAAAATGGCTCGCTCAACGCCGAAGATGCAGCGGTTCGTGTTAGACCTTTCAGCTTCGCCGAGGCAAGCTGTGCAGCGAGGAGTGTTCGACTCAGTCCAACTCCTAATTCCTCATTTTAGAACGTTCGACTCCGTCGAGGCAAGGGGTGCGGCGGTGATTGTTTGGCCTGTTTTTTAATTGAAACCGCTTGCGGTTTCTACCTCAATTCTGAATTCTGAATTCTTAATTCTGAATTCTTATCCGCAACTCCTCACTCCTCATTTCAGCCCGTTCGGGTCGGGTTGAACGCGTTACCTGCCCGGCGCGAAGCGCTCATACTGTTCCGCTGCGCACATGACTGCGAGGCGTGCGCTCTCGTACGTCAGTCCGCCCTGCATGAACGCGGTGTACGGCGCGCGCATCGGTCCGTCCGCGGAGAGCTCGATCGACGCGCCGCCCGTGAACGCGCCCGCCGCCATGATGACGGGATCCGCGTAGCCGGGCATGTCCCACGCCTCGGGCGTGACGTGCGCGTCGATGGGGGACGCCGACTGGATCCCACGGCAGAACGCTGCCAGTCCTTCCGGCGAGCCGCATTCCACGCATTGCACGATGTCCGACCGCCGCTCATCCCACGTGGGGGTGACCCGGCAGCCGAGCGCCGAGAAGAGATACGCCGCGAGATGCGCCGTTTTCATTGCCTGGGCGACGGTGTGCGGGGCGTAGAACAGCCCCTTGATGAGGTTGCGGTTCTGCCCGAGCGACGCTCCGACGTCGAGCCCGACACCGGGAGAGGTCAGGCGGTTCCCGCACAGCCGGACGCAGTCCTCCGATCCGACGATGTACCCGCCGACGTCCGCCATGCCGCCGCCCGGATTCTTGATGAGCGAGCCCGCGATGAGGTCCGCCGCCGCTTCGTTTGGCTGATCCGCAAAGGTCGGTTCGGTCGTCTCGGTGAATTCGCCGTAGCAGTTGTCCACCATGAAGACGGGCGGGCGGATGCCGAGCTCCCCGGCGATCTGCTTCACAGCCCGCGCGGCGACCTTGATCTGACGGGAGGTGAGCGTCGGGCGGTCCGCATACCCCTTCGAGCGCTGGACGTAGACCATTTTGAGCCGGTCCCCGGCCGCCGCCATCGCCTCCCGGATCGCCGGGAAATCAAACGGCGCCGTGCACTCCCCGGTCAGCGGGACATGCCGGAACGCGACGCCCCAGTCCGCGAGGGAGCCTTCCCCGTCGGGGACCGGATCCCCGTCCGCGTCGATGCCGATCACTGGGAGGATGGTGTCGTACGGGACGCCGGAGATCGAGAGCATCGTGTCACCGGGGCGGAGGATGCCGAAGAGGGCGACGGTGAGGGTGTGGGTTCCGGAGAGGAGGGAGGGGCGCATGAATCCAGCGGGTGCGCGGAAAACGGCTGCCGCGAGGGCGTCGATGCGGTCCCGGCCCACGTCGCCGTAGCCGTATCCGGTCGACGGCGCGAAGAGGGCCTCGGAGACCTGCGCCGCGCGGAAGCAGTCGAGGACGTGCTCGGTGTTCTCCCGGGCGATGCGGTCGATGTCGCAGAAGATGGGGGCGAGCGCCTCCTCCGCGCGGGCGGTTTTTTCGCGGGTTTCAGGTGAGATCTGCATGTGGATACTCCTTGGGAGTCATTCTGAATTCTTAATTCTTCTTCCTGCTCTCCAGCCAGATCAAAAGCACGGAAATGTCCGCGGGATTGACGCCGGAGATGCGGGCGGCCTGTCCGACGGTGAGAGGGCGCACCTTTTCGAGCTTCTGTGCCGCTTCGAGGCGGAGACCCCGGATCGAGGCATAGTCGATGTCCGCGGGCAGCTTTGCATTTTCTGCCTTGGCCTGCCGCGCGACCTCTTCCTCCTCGTGGCGAATGTACCCTTCGTACTTGATCTCCGTTGACACGCGGTCCGCCTGACTGCGCGGGAGGGGAGGCCGGGCGGGATCGTACGGCGCGAGGGCCGCGTAATCGAGCTCGGGGCGTCGGATCAGCTCGGCGAGGGAGACCCCGGAGGTGAGCGGCGCCGTGCCGCGTTCTTCGAGGAGCGTGTTGATCCCGGACGACGGGCCGACGTGCGCGTGCTTCAGACGCTCGACCTCGTCCCGCACTTCCCGGGTGCGTTCGAGGGTCTCCGCGTACCGTTCGTCGGAGAGGAGCCCGGCGGCGTGTCCGTAGCTCGCGAGCCGCTCTTCGGCGTTGTCCTGCCGGATGAGGATGCGGTATTCGCTCCGGCCCGTCATGATCCGGTAGGGCTCGTTCGTCCCCTTCGTCACGAGGTCGTCGACGAGGGTGCCGAGATAGGACGAGTGCCGCGGCAGAACGATCTCGGGCATCCCGCGCACATACAGGGAGGCGTTCATGCCCGCGAGGAGTCCCTGCGCCGCCGCCTCTTCGTAGCCGGAGGTCCCGTTGAACTGTCCCGCGCCGTAAAGCCCGCGGATGCGCTTGAAGCCGAGGGTGGGGAGCAGCTCGAGCGGGTCGACGCAGTCGTATTCGATGGCATAGGCGTAGCGCATCACCTCGGCCGCCTCGAAGCCCGGGAGCGTGCGGAGCATCTTCATCTGCACGTCCGCCGGGAGGGAGGAGGAGAAGCCCTGCAGGTAGAGCTCGTCGTTGTCTCGTCCCATCGGTTCGAGGAAGAGCTGATGCCGTTCCTTGTCCGCGAAGCGCACGACCTTGTCCTCGATGGAGGGACAATAGCGCGGCCCGGTGCCCTGGATCCTGCCGGAATAGAGCGGCGAGCGGTGGAGGTTCTCGCGGATGACGCGGTGGGTCTCGGCGTTCGTGTAGACGACGTGGCAGGGGATCTGATCGATCCGGTTGAGGGCGTCGGGATCCGTGCGCGACGAGAACGGCGTGATCCAGTCCTCGCCCTCTTGCACCTCGAGGCGCGAAAAATCGACCGAGCGCCGGTGGATGCGGGGCGGCGTGCCGGTCTTGAAGCGCATCAGGGAGATGCCGAGATCTCGGAGACAGGCGTTCAGCCCTTCGGCGGGGAGGGAGCTGTCCGGCCCCGCGTGACGGGAGACGTCGCCGACGTGGGTGAGCCCGCCGAGATACGTCCCCGTGGAGACGACGACGGCCCGACAGGAGAATTCCCCCATCGGGGAAGCGGTGACGCCCTTCACGCAGAGCATCCCGTCCGTGTCCGGCTCGGTGAGGATGCCCGTGACCTCGCCCTGGATCAGCGAGAGGCCGGGGGTCTCCTCGATCGTGTGCTTCATGAGAGCGGAATACGCGCGGCGGTCGGCCTGAACGCGCTTGGAGCGGACGGCGGCGCCCTTCGAGGTGTTGAGGGTGCGGGACTGGAGGGTGACGCGGTCCGCTGCATAGCCCATTTCCCCGCCCATCGCGTCGATCTCGAAGACGAGGTGCCCCTTGCCGGTCCCGCCGATGGAGGGATTGCAGGGCATGTTCGCGACGGCGTCGAGGGAGAGGGTGAAGAGGGCGGCGGTGAGCCCGGTCCGCGCGCATGCCAGCGCCGCTTCGACCCCGGCATGTCCCGCGCCGATGATGATGATGTCGTAATACATGATGGTTCCTTTGTGGAGTGAGGAGTTAGGAATGAGGAATTATGAATGGTTCCCTATCCAATTCTGAATTCTTAATTCTGAATTCTGAATTCCCATAGCCCTCATTCTTCCATCAAACTCAATGGTACTGTCTCTTTCGCTTTGCTTCCGCACGGCTGCGCATGAGGATGGCGACGACGGCGATCAGCTGCACGGCGACGAGGCCGAGGATCGTGAGCACCAGGGGGTTTTTGAGCGGCGGGACTTCTTTCGTGTCCTCGTCCGTGATCTTTAAACCGCAGACCGTGCAGACCGATCCGCCGCCGTCCGGATCCGGGACGAAGTCGTGTCCGAGGGCGGGGATCCGCTCGCTCGTCACGTCGCCGCAGATCGCGCATTTGCTGCGGCAGAAGCCGTCCTCCGTACAGGTGGGGGCGGATTCCGCCTGGATCTCGTACCGATGGCCGAGCGGCGGGAGCTCCTCGATCTTCACGTATCCGCACAGGCGGCAGGTCAGCGTCCGGCGGCCGGGCTCCTCGCAGGTCGGGGCGATCTCGGCGATGTCGAATTCGTGCGGGCAGACGGGGAGGACCTCGGTTCTCTCATCCCCGCATCGGGTGCAGACGAGGATCTCGTAGCCGTCGTCCTCATAGGTCGGATCGACGTGCTCCGTGACCGCGTAGTCGTGTCCCAGCGCCGGGAGAGGTTCTGTCCGGACGTCCCCGCAGATCGTGCAGCATTCGGTGCGCATCCCGTCGGCGGTGCATTGCGGCTCGATTACTTCGGTGAGCGCGTATTCGTGCGGCTCGCCGGGGATGACCTCGTCGATCTCGTCCCCGCAGACGGTGCAGCGCTTGTGATACCACCCGTCCTTTCCGTGGCCCGCGGGGACCTCGTCGACGACGGCGTAATCATGGCCGAGGGCTGGGAGGACTTCTTCGACGATGTCGGCGTGGATCTCATCGACCTGGCGGGCAAAGGTGCGCTCGATCTGGCAGATGGCGCGCATGTACCCGTCTGCGGTGCAGGTCGGCGGCGTGTGCTCGAGATACCGCCACCAGTGGTTCCCGGGCGTCTCGGGCAAATCGACCGTTCCGCTCTTCGCGCCGCAGATCGCGCACCGGGCGGAGGCCGTGCCGTGGATCACGCAGTTCGAGGGGAAGTCGGCCTCGACCTCGCCGAAGACGTGCTCGTGCCCGGTGTAGTAGTCGATGATGGCGCGTCCCTCCGCGGCGGCGATGGCCCAGAGGCTGGCGTCGTCCGCGAGGACCGCGTCGTCGTTCGCGTTCGAGAGATAGCCGTGCTCGAGGATCACGGACGGGATCCCGAAGCGGCACGACCAGGTGTTGACGGAATAATAATCACTCTTCTGGCCGAGCTCATACGCGCCGGGCATGTCCCATTGCCGCTCCTCGCTCCAGTAATAGATGCCAAGCTCGTCGCCCGTGTCCTCCTCCCAGTCGACGCGGCCGCGCCGGATCGGGACGGAGGCGGAAATGTTGTCGAGGATTTTGCCGGCGAGGGTGTCGGCGCGGAATTTTTCCACCACCGAGACGATCGCGAGGCATCCGTTCGCGTCGGCCTCCGGGCTGGAATTGCAATGCAGGGAAAGGAACAGATCGGCGTTGTGATCGCGGGCGACCGAGGTGCGCTCGTAGAAATTGAGGTAGACGTCGTCCTCGCGGGTGAGATACACCTCGAAGCGGTCGTCGCCCTCAAGCACGGCGCGGAGATACTTCGCCAGCTTGAGGTTGATCTCCTTTTCGACATGGGTGCCGATCGCGGTGCCGCCGTCGATCCCTCCGTGACCGGGGTCGAGGACGATCACGATTTTGCCGTTCGCCGCGATGTCCGCCGAAGCCGGCAGGGCGAGCGCCCAGGACAGCGTCAGCGCGGAGAGGAGAATGAACAACATAATAAGGAAGGGAAAAGAAGCCCTCCGGGGTGCGTCTCGCATGATGATCCAAAGCCTCTCGTCTCATAGGTGGTTTTATTATACGACAGAACGCGCGAAAAAGCAAGCGAAAAATGCGGCAGAGGCCCTCCGTGACCGGGAAAAATGCGCCGCAGATCAGGAAAATCGCAGGACGGAAATACTAAATACACTTTAATATTTCAGTTATATTACACCTCAAAGAGAACTCTTGCATAATTTTTGCGCGTGTGGTATGATTTACGCACAGAGAAGAGGGGCGAACTGGCGCTTCTTTCTCTCGACAACTTTTTTATTCTTTTTCAAGGAGACAGAATAAGATGAAGAAAATTCTTGCACTTGTTCTTGCCCTTCTGATGGCCGTGTCCACCGCTACGATGGCGCTTGCTGCGGAGACCGCTGATACTGCGATCACCGAAGAAGCTCCGAAGCAGGTATCCGCTGCTGATACGTATGCGGAAGCCATTGCGATGCTCGACGCGTACGGCATCATGAAGGGTGTCGACCCCAATACGTTCGACGCGGACGCTGATTCTGATATCCAGAGATATCAGATGGCTCTGTTTGTTGGCCGTATCTCCACCGGTTGGACTGACGACGCTCAGTGGACCGATGGCAACGTGAACAACTCCGGGTTCACCGACCTGGACGGCACGCCCGCTCAGAACTTCTACGGCGCGATCTCCTATGCTTCCCAGAAGGGAATCATCGAAGGTTACGGCGACAAGAAGTTCGGCCCGACCGACGGCATCACCTACCGCGATGCTCTGACCATGGTTGACCGTACCCTCGGTTACACCGGTCTCGCATATCCCTGGGGCAACATCGAAAAGGCTGAATCCCTCGGCCTGACCAAGGGCATCACCGGCGTTGCTTACACCGACGTCCTCAACCGCGGCGAAGTTGCTCAGATCATCTACAATGCCCTCTTCGTTCCCACGAAGGACGGCGACACGCTTGCTGCCCGCCGCTTCGGCGACAAGATCGGCTACAAGACGATCATCATCACCAAGACTGACAGAGCTGCTCTTGCTCCTGTCGTCGACGGTTCTCTCCCGGCTTCCGGCACCGTTGGCTTCAACGTTGTTGCTGAAAACGGCGAGCTCGAAAAGCCCACTTACTACATCAAGGCTGCTGACCTCGGCTTCTCCACCGACAACCACGGCGACGAAGCGAAGCTCGGCGCGGCTTACAAGGTTCTCTTCACCGTCAACGGCGATGCGAAACTTGTGAACTCCCTCGGCTATTCTTCTCTCTTCCTCAAGACCGAGAAGAACGGCGGTCTGACCACGAAGGATGCTGACGGCAAGTACCCGATCGAAAAGGTTCTTTCCGGTCTGACGCTTGTTGATAAGTACAGCAAGAACAACTACATCAACGCCTACAACTTCAACGGCGGCGAAATCATCATCCGCACCAATGACGCCACTCCGATCACCGCTGCTTCCTCCAACCGCAACTATGCGATCGACTGGAAGACCGGCGATATCCTCGTGAAGAGCAAGGATGGCGCGATCGCTCTCGAAGACGGCACCACCTACAAAGTTGCTTGGTACTACAACGCTCTCCTCGAGAAGTACTTCGAAATCAAAGAAGATACTGTGAAGGGCGAAACCAAGATCGTGGGCATCAACATCCTCGATGAGGACGATGTTGCCAACATCATGAAGAACCAGTTCGACACCAAGGCTGCTTCCGGCGGTTTCTACATCCTCAACAAGGATACCATCAAGAAAGGCACCGCGTATGCTGCTCTCGATCTCTATGATCTGAATGGTGACAAGACTGCTGATTACGGTCTCTACACGCAGTATGCTCTCGGTCTCTTCAAGGAAGAGGATGTTCCTTGTGTGAAGGATTCTCACAAGAAAGCTGGCTACACGATCACCACGCTTGACGCTCTTGCTAAGGCTGCTTGGGAAGCTTATTCCAGCGATCCCTTTGAAGCTGCAAAGGCCGTGTCTGTTCCGAAGGAAGGCGTCTGCGGTGACCACAGCACCGATATCGGTTACATCGATCCCGATGGACTGACCCCGTCTTCTGGCGACTATGTCATCTACGGTTACAACGATGTGACCGGCGAACTCCACATCGAAAAGATCATCTACAAGTCCACCGATGAAAAGTCCGATGAGAACAACTTCGTCGGCACCGGCCTCGTTCGTGCGTATGACACCACGAAGAAGACCGTTACCATCGGCGACAGAACCTACTCCTACGATTATCCCGAACTCCTCGGCAACGGCATGAGAGTCAACTCCGACAAGACTGCCTCCAGAGCGCAGTACAACACGCTCCTCGGCGGTAAGTTCATGAACTTCGTGAACTTCGTCGTTCTTGACGGTCAGCTCGTCTACATCGACGGCAACGTTACCGACGCTCCTTACATCATCGTTGATTCTTACGCTGGCGTTTCCGCTGACGGCTACGTTGTAGTCAACGGCTGGAAGTCCACCGACCTTGCTTACACCCAGATCAGAATCGGCGCGTACGACCAGTGGCTGAAGGGCGACCTCTACAACTACGCTCTCCGCTACAAGGGCGACGAGCTCTTCACGAAGGGTTCCATCTACCGTGCTACTTCTTATGACAAGGCCAACGATGCTTACTATGTTGAGACCATCGCTGCCGTGTTCGAGAAGGACGGTAAGCTCACCTATGACATCGATGCTCTCAAGGCAGCTGGTCTGCTTGAGTCTTACAAGGTTTCCTTCGATGAAAACCTTTATAAGAAGGTCAACAACGATGATCCGGTCAGAGCGAAGGCGGATGACAAGTACATTATCATCAACTTCAACGAGAATGATGACTACGGCTATGCTCCCATCACGGTTTACACGGGTAAGGGCAAAGCCGGCTGGGAAATCAAGGATGCATACAAGCTCAAGGGAACTGACATCATCATCGGTACTAAAGCCGATTCTGTAACCGGCTTCGAGGCTTACAAGTATGCTGTCTGGTACGGCCTGCTCGTTTCCTACGACTATGACTCTGCGAAGTACACCTCCGCAAGCGAAGCTGCCGGTAAGGATCTGCTCGGCGCGACCAACTTTACGGCTACTGTAATCAACCTCTACACTGGTGAAGAAATAGCCGTTCGTGCAACGACTAAGGCTCTGAAGTCCGGTTATGCGTACGCTTGCCAGAACGGTCAGATCATTGATGATACTCCTTACGGCTTCGGCGCGAAGAACGTGAAGTCTAACATGGACATCATCAGCCTCACCGAAGGCACGCTTCTCCAGTCTGCTCGCAATAATGCGAACAAGTACTATGAAGACACCTTCAAGGTCGATTACTTCGACAAGAAGGAAGCTTCTAAGCTTGTCAGCCAGAGACTGTACAGCAAGAACTACACCGATATGCTGCCCAACGGCGTGACGGTTTACCTTGTAAAGAACGACGGCACGAAGGTCACCAGCATCAAGAAGATTGACTCCGATGCTTACAAGGCATGGCTCAAGGAAACTGGTGCTGAAAACCCGACTTACGTTGCTATCGTTGAGAATGACGCCATCGTCTTCTACGTCGACGGTTCCGACTTCGGTACCACGGTTGTTGGTGAAGGCGAAGATTACAAGAGCGACAACATCTTCCAGGTTGTGGAAGGAGGTTACATTGACGGTTCCGTCAACGCAACCGTGACCACCAAGATCGACAAGGAAGGCAACGAGACCAATACTGCTGTTGTCAATTCCTTCTCCTTCTGGTTCGTCGGCGCGCAGTCCAAGGTCAACCACAAGGAAGTTGCAGATCTCGATCTGTACTTCGGCGATGCTGGCCTCTGCACGGAAGAATCTTGGCAGTCCACTGTTGATGGAAAGAAGACCTTCAACGGCTCCATCACGGATACTGTCTATGGCGAAATCAAGGACGACAAGTACTCCGCTCATGGTGACGACGGCGAAGACTGCAACCTTGTTTACAAGGTAACTGTTGACGCTGCCGGTATCATCGGCACGATCGAAGAGAATGTTGAAGCTGATGCTACGGCAGATCCGCCGGTTGAAGCGAAGGACAACTCCAAGACCTTTGACGTCGTCTTCACGGGTTACAAGGATGTTAATGGCACACGTACGGCTGCAAAGTACACGGCTAACGTTACTGTTAAGTTCGTGGACGGTGAGTTCGTGTATGTGATCAACACCATCAATTCTTACTCTCCCATCGATAGAACCTCTACCGAAATCAAGTGGTAATTCATCTTTCAAGTCCTCTTAAAAAAGAACAACTTAAAAGATAACCCAAAAGGGCCCGGGGGCCAGTTACCCCGGGTCCTTTCCCTTTTGAGCGGGTCCCTTTTGAGCGGGCGGGCGAGCGCTTCCTTGCGGATCCGATGCGATACCTGTTCCCCGCGCCGGATTTTGTGAATTTTTCTGCATCGCACCGAGAATTTCAGATTCCCCGTAGAAATCCCGCGCGGAATGTGTTATAATACATAAGATACAATCGGCGTACTGGCTTCACGCGCCTGAATGCGGTACGGCAGAGGAGGGGGACGCATGGCTTCGGTGATTTTCTCCGTGATGCGGCGGCGGGATGATCTTCCCGCGATGCGCTGGCCGATGGCGGTTCTCTTCATCCTTCTGACCGCGATCTCCGGCGCGGCTGCCGCACGGCTTGCGACGCCAGCGATCCCGGAGGATCCGCTCGCTTCGCAGAACATCGCGGGGATCGCGGCTTCCCTGCCGTTTCTTCCGCTTGCGGTGATGCTCTACGCGCAGATCATTCTGCTCTGGCGCAAGGTCGCATCCCTGCTTGCGACACCGGCGACCTTCGGGATGATGCTCCTCTTCGGGGCGCGTCTGTCCGTCGCGTGTTCGCTGAGCCTGGCGATCCTCTTCATGTCGTACGTCTTCGCGGTCTCACTCATCACGAAGGAGACCCGGTTCCGCCGGATGGCATCCCTGACCGTTGCGGCTGCGGTGTCGCTGGCGCTGTGTCTGGCGGTGCGGATCGGCTTCGATTACGGGAGCTTCTCGGCATTTGCGGACGCCTACATGACCGTCACGCCGGCGGCGATCGCGCGGGTGTATGAAACGCTCGTGGCGCGGGCCGGTGCGACTGCCGTCCAGCCGGATATCTCGGTGCTGAGGACCATGGCGCGCGAGGCGATCATGCTGGCACCGGCCGGATTCGGGATCGTCTGCGTGGTGCTCGCGTGGACGGCGGACCGCCTGATCCGGCGCATGTTCTCGCTGATCGGATGCCCGGAGGTGTTCACGGACGAGCACGCCGGGATCACGATGCCGATCTCCTACGCGATGGTGTACGCGGCGGTTTTCGTCCCCGCGCTCTTCACCCCCGCGACGGTGTTCCCGCTGCTGCACGCCGTCCTCGTGAATGCCCTTTTGATCCTCGCGCTCCCCTGCGCGGCGGTGGGCGTACGCGGCATCACGGACTGGCTCGAAGACCGGCTCTTCTATATGACCCGCGAACGGGCCCTCACGGCGATCCTGCTCTTCGTCGCGTTCGTCACCCTCCGCGCCTATCCCTTCCTTCTCGTCACCTCCGCCGTCGGCGCGTACAGCGTGATCAAGAATCATTATCGGGCGAAACGGTCGCCTTCCTGAAAAGGGAGAACCGCTTTCCTGCGTGTGACACAGAGAACGATACAAAAAGGCTGAATTATGAAAAACAAAAAGCAATCCCGATCTGCCAACAACGATCTGCGCGGGGTCCGGAAGGAAACGGCCGCCGTTCTTGTCGCCGCGGCTGTGATCTGCATGGTCCTCTACGCGCTCGGCGTCGCCCGGCTCGGCTGGAGCGCGCTTCGGTGCGGGGCGGCTGCGATCGGCCTCTATGCAGTCCTCGTGATCCTCACCATTCTGATCGTTGAGCGGCACGGACGGGGCGCGCGGGACGAGAATCTCGCGCCGGTCATGGGCCGCATCATGTTCGACGCCGTCGTGAAGATGACCACGCCCGTCTTCATCTGCGACTCGAACGAGCGGATCATCTGGTACAACACCGCGACGGAGGCCCTCTATTCGGCGAAGAACAAGCTCTACGGCGAGAGCGTGCAGGAGCTCTTCGGCGTCACGCTCGCGGATATCCGGGGCGACGGCGGGGAGGCTGGCGCGCGCATCGAGTCGGAAGGACGCTCCTTCCTCGCAAAATACAGCCACATCAAGACCGATGAAGAGGACTTCGCCCTCGTGTTGACGACGGAGACGACGGAGCTGGACCAGCTGAAATCCCTCCGCGCGGGGGACGAGGCGGTGGTCTGCTACATCATGATCGACAACCTCGGCGAGATGATGCAGTACGACAGCGAGGAATACCGTCCGGCCGCGGCGCGCGTGGATTCGGTCCTGCGCGAATGGGCGGACAACTACAACGGCATCCTGAAGGAATACGAGCGCGACAAATACCTCTTCGTCACGCAGACGCGCGTGCTGGACGAGCTCGTCGCGGCGAAGTTCGACATCCTCGACCGGGTCCGCGCGGTCCGAGTGGGTGATACGAGCCTGCCGCTGACCGTCTCGATGGGCGTCTCCGGCATCCACGGGACCTACGAGGAGAAGGAACGCGCAGCCCATGCGGCTCTGGAACTGGCCCTCCAGCGCGGCGGTGACCAGGCGGTCGTGAAGAGCGACGACGCGACCGAATTCTTCGGCGGGATCACCCGGTCCGTCCAGAAGCGCTCGAACGTGCAGGCGCGTGTGGTCTCGAACCAGCTCATGACGCAGATCAAGAACGCCTCGAACGTCCTCATCATGGGCCATGCCCGCTCGGATTACGATGCGTTCGGCGCCACGGTGGGGCTTGCGAAGATCGCGATGTACTGCGGCGCGCGGGTCAACGTCGTGATCGACACGGCGAACCGGGACATCATCGGGGCGCGGCGGATACTCGAAGGCGAGGAGGAATTCCTCGGGGTCTTCGTCGATCCGGCACAGGCGCTCGACCTCCTCGAAACCGGGACCCTCGTCGTGATCGCGGACGTGAACAACATGAAGATCGTGGAGTCGCCGGAGCTGGCGGCCCGCGCGGAAAAGCTGGCGATCATCGACCACCACCGGAAAACGGCGGAATTCGAGAAGGAGCCGGACGTCGAATACATCGAGCCGTCCGCGTCCTCGGCGTGCGAGCTGATCTCCGAGATGCTCGAACAGGTCCTGCCGCGTGACGATCTGTCCCCGGGGGAGGCGAACGTCATTCTGGCGGGCATCGCACTCGACACGAAGCAGTTCACCACGAATACCGGGACGCGCACCTTCTCCGCGGCGATGTACCTGAGAGACCGGGGCGCCGATCCCATGGCGGTGCGCGAGCTGTTCCGCGAGAGCTTCGAGGACTATTCGGGCGAGGCGCTGTTCCGCCGCAACGCGGAGATCTACCGCGGCTACTGCGTGATCTCCGGCGTCGAGACCGAGGAGGACGCCAACCCGGTCGTCGCGGCGAAGGCGGTCAACAACCTCATCAACGTCGACGGCGTGCGCGCGGCCTTCGCGTGTATGCGGCGCGGCGGATCGACGAAGATCTCGGCCCGCTCGGACGGCACGGTCAATGTGCAGCTCATCATGGAAGAGCTCGGCGGCGGCGGACACTTCGACGGGGCTGCGACGGAGATCCCGGACGTGTCGCTCGACGAAGCGATCCGGATGCTGAAAGAAGCGATCGACAAGCACATCTGATGAATCAGGATGAAGGAAGACGTGAGGAATCATCACCTCTTGCCTCTTCCTTCAACCACATACAGGAGGAACCATGAAAGTCGTATTATTACAGGATGTCAAGGGACAGGGCAAGAAGGACGATCTCATCACCGTGTCCGACGGGTACGCGCGGAATTACCTGATCCCGAAGAAGCTCGCCGTGGAGGCGGACTCGAAGATTCTCAACGATATCCGCAACAAGGAAGCGGCAAAGGCCAGACGGATCGAGCTCGAAAAGCAGGCCGCGCGCGAGACCGCCGAGAAATTCAAGGCCATGCTCGTGAAGATCCGCATCCAGGCCGGTGCGGACGGCAAGTTCTACGGATCCGTCACCAACAAGGACATCGCCGACGCTCTTGCCGCGCAGTACGGGATCGAGATCGACAAGCGCAAGATCGTTCTCGACAGCCCGATCAAGGCGTACGGTACATACCCCGTCGATGTGAAGCTCTATCCCGAGATCGCGGGAGAGCTGAACGTGCTGGTGTACGGGGACGGAGAGAATTGAGAATTACGAATTAAGAATTAAGAATTACGAATAAGGGAAACGAATCACCGATAAGGAGAACCCGGTCAGAAAGTTCTTTGCGGAGCTTTCTTTCAAGAAAGCGACCGTTTCTCCCTAAGAAAGCGACCGTATCCCCTTTCTAAGGATTCAAACGTATGAACGCAGAACTTGACAGACGGATGCCGTTTTCGCTGGAGGCGGAACAGTCCCTGCTCGGGTCGATCCTGATCGATCCGATGTGCATGGACGCCGTCGGCGCGCTGATCACGGCGGACGACTTTTACATGCCCGAGCATAGCGGGATCTTCCGCGCGATGCAGTCGATGTACCTGAAATCGAAGAGCATCGACGTCGTGACCCTCATCGAGGAGCTCACGAAGAGCGGGACCTACGACGAAGCGGGCGGCAGAGAATACCTCAAGCTCGTCGCGGAGGCGGTCCCGACTGCTGCGAACGCGAAGGACTACGCGAAGATCGTGCGCGACAAGGCGATCCTCAGAGACCTGATCGCGGCGGGCGAGGACATCGCGGAAGCCGGATACG
The DNA here is from genome assembly GCA_017412675.1 of Clostridia bacterium. Taxonomy (GTDB): domain Bacteria; phylum Bacillota; class Clostridia; order Oscillospirales; family CAG-272; genus UMGS1696. Next base: position 3,188 of record JAFPWV010000053.1, on the reverse strand, counting down.
CCGGGGACGACGATGCCGAGCGCCTCGTGGAATATGCCGAGGGCCGCATCTACCGGATCGCCGAAGGCCGTGAGAACAAGAACTTCATTCACATCCGCGACGCGCTCGTGAAGGTGTACGAGCAGCTGCAGATCCTCTCGAACGACCCCGAAGCGCTGCGCGGGACCCCGACGGGCTTCGGCGCGCTGGACAGGGTCATTGTCGGCATGGGCAAGTCCGACCTCGTTCTCGTCGGCGCGCGTCCCGGCATGGGCAAGACGGCGTTTGCGATGAACATCGCCACCGAGGCCGCTTTCAAGACCGGGAAGACCGTGTGCGTCTTCAACCTCGAAATGTCCGCTGAGCAGCTCGCGACGCGTATGCTCTCCGCCGAGGCGCAGCTCGACAGCTACAAGCTGCGGTCGGGCGATCTGCACGGCGAGGACTGGACCGCCATCGCGCATGCGTCGTCCCGGCTGTCCGAGGCCGAGATCCTCATCGACGACACCCCCGGGATCACCGTCACCGCGATGAAGTCGAAGCTGCGCCGCGTCAAGAACCTCGGACTGGTCGTCGTCGACTATCTGGGGCTCGTGCAGGGCGAACGGCATCAGGACAACCGCGTGCAGGAGGTCGCCGACATTTCCCGCAGCCTCAAGGTCATGGCGAAGGAGCTCGAGGTCCCGATCATCTGCTGCGCGCAGCTTTCGAGAGGTCCCGAGAACCGCCCGGACAAGCGCCCGATGCTCTCCGACCTGCGCGATTCCGGCGCGATCGAACAGGACGCCGACATCGTGCTCTTCCTCTACCGCGACGAATACTATAAGGAAAACACCGCGGACCAGAGCGTCGCCGAGGTCATCATCGCAAAGAACCGCCACGGCTCGATCGACAAGGTCAAGCTGGGGTGGATCGGCCGCTTCACCAAATTCACCAATCTTGCGAAGGAGGAAGGCTGATGGCGATCCTCGATTCCGTCCGCTGCCCCGCCGATCTCCGCGCCCTCGACGAGCGGGAGCTTTTGCCCCTCGCCGCCGAACTGCGCGAAACGATCCTTCGGACCGCCGCCCAGAACGGCGGTCATTTTGCGTCGAACCTCGGGACCGTCGAGCTGACCGTGGCGATCCACCGCGTGTTCGACACCCCGGAGGAGCGGGTCCTCTTTGACGTCGGGCATCAGGCCTACGCCCACAAGCTGCTGACGGGACGCGCCGACCGGTTCGGGACGCTGCGCCGTCGGGGCGGGATCTCCGGCTTCACCAACCGCGACGAATCGCCGTATGATACGGTCACGGCGGGTCACAGCGGGTCGTCCCTGTCCGTCGCCGCCGGGATCGCTGAGAGCGAACGCCTGAAGGGGAGCGGCAGATGGACCGTCGCGGTCGTCGGGGACGGCTCGTTCACGAACGGGATGATCTACGAGGCGCTCAACGCCGTCGCGGGGACCGATCTGCGGCTCTGCATCGTCCTCAACGACAACTCGATGTCGATCTCGAAGAACGTGGGCGGCCTCTCCCGGCATCTCTCGCTCATCCGGACGAGCACGCGGTATTTCTCCTTCAAGCTGCATGTGAAGCGATTCTTTTCGCGCGTGCCGGGGATCGGCGGGGGACTGGTGCGGGGCGCGCGGGCCGTCCGCGACTTCATCAAGCGCACGACCGGAGCCGAGACCTTCTTCGAGAAGCTCGGGCTCGAATACATCGGGCCGGTGGACGGGCACGACCTGGACCGTCTCATCCACGTCTTCGAGGAGGCGAAAACCAAAGCGACCCCCGTCGTCGTGCATTGCGTGACGAAGAAGGGGTGCGGCTACCCGGACGCGGAGGCCCATCCCGAGCGGTATCACAGCGTCGGACCGTTCGATGCGGAGACGGGGATCCCGGACACGCCGCCGAAGCTTTCGCACACCACATTCACCCGGACGGCGGGCGAGGTGCTGACCGATCTTGCGGCGGCGGACGAAACCGTTGCGGCGATCACGGCGGCGATGACGGACGGATGCGGGCTCGGCGATTTTGCCTCCCGGTTCCCGGACCGGTTCTTCGACGTCGGGATCGCGGAGGAACATGCCGTCGCGCTGGCGGGCGGGCTGGCCATCGGCGGGATGCGGCCGTTTGCCGTGATGTACGCGACGTTCGCGCAGCGTGTATTCGATCAGATGTGGCATGATGTGGCCCTGCAGCACGCGGGCGTGACGCTCGTTGAGAGCCATGCGGGGCTCGTGCCGGGCGACGGGGTGACGCATCAGGGCATTTACGACGCGGCGCTGTTCTCCCGCATCCCGGGGATCGAGATCTGGTCGCCGGACAGCGAGGACGCGCTGCGGGACGCCCTTCTTCACGCGCATGAACGGATGGCGGAAGGGGCGCCGGATGCTCCCCGGAATCCGGTGATCGTGCGCTATCCGAAGGGGGCGGCGTGTCCCGCGGAGGGCACCTGGACGGCGCGCGGCACATGGAGATCCGCGGACTTCGGCGATCCCGCTGCTGCCCGGCGTGCGGTGCTGCTCACCTACGGACGGCTGCGCGCACAGGCAGTCGACGCGGCCCGGCTTGCGGTCGGGGATTGCCCGGGGTGGCGGATCACGGTGCTCTGCCTCGAGCGGATCGTGCCGTTCCCGGGACCGGCGGACGGACCGGAGGGCGAGGAATTTCGCGGGCTCGTTACCCATGCGGACCGCGTGCTCTTCGCGGAAGAGGGGATCCGTTCGGGCGGCGTCGGCGAAGCGCTTGCTGCGAGCGACTGGATGAAGGGGAAGGCGGTTTCCGTCCGCGCGATCGGGGAGGAAGACGCGTTTGTCCCGCACGGAACGCTCGAGGAAGTGATGCGGTATGTCCGCCTGGACGGGGAGAGCCTCTCCGCGTGGATTGGCGAGGAGCTGACATAAGAAAAGGCGGAGTCGCCTTCGGCAAGTTCGTTCACCAAGATAGGAAGTGCGTACCTGAAGAAGGTACGCCTTTTCTTTTGCCTGCGCGCCGCGAGGTCCGCGGGGACCGGGCGGTGCCCGGAGACAGGTGGCGGGCTCATTTCGCAAGCCCGCGAAGAGCGGGTTAGGTCGATATAGCTGCCTGCGCGGCTTCGTTTGCGCCGGGCGGTGCCCGGAGACACATGGCGGGCTCACCGTTGGCAAGCCCGCGAAGAGCGGGTCGCTCATTTTGCTTGCGCGCTGACGCTTGCGGATTGTATATCGACCAAGTCGATCGTTTTTT
>JAFPWV010000052.1 GCA_017412675.1 Clostridia bacterium | reverse complement strand
CATCCGCCGTGAGACCAGACGAAATGGAGCAAAGGTACAGTTGCGCCGAGGTACGCACGTTGGAGGGTGGATTCCCAAGGCGGGAACGGCCTTGGGCGGCGGTGATCCCCAAGAGGCTGGCCGCGGAAGCCTCTTGGGTCCCGTCCGGAAGGACAAAAGAACGATCGGCCTCGCCGATACCAAATACGCAAGCGTCAGCGCGCAAGCCGAATGAACGCCCCGCTCTCCGCGGGCTTGCGAAGTGAGTCCGCCATGTGTCACCGGGCACCGCCCGGCGCAAGCAAAAGAAAAGGCGTACCTTCTTCAGGTACGCACTTTTCATCATTGGTGAGTCTTGTGGCCCCGCGGACCCCGCGGCACCGCCCGGTCAGTTGTGTCCGTATGCGTCGACGTCCAACCCGTCGAGGACACGCGCGGTGTCGTTCACCACCTTGTCCACCAGATCATTCGTCGTGTAAAATTCGCCGACACCGTTCACCACCACGAAGATCTTGCCTCCGCTGATGTGCCCGGTCGACGCTTCATAATATTGATAGAACTTGAATTCGGTGACCTCGCCCGCCGCGTTCTCGTACGTCATGATCAGCCGCACGCGGCCTTCGTCGGCAAGCAGCGCCGCCTTGTCCTCCTCCGTCAGCGAGACGTATTCCTGATTCGTGATGTTCAGCATCGTCTTGTAGTACTGACGGAAGTTGTTGACCTCCGCGTTCGGGATCGAGACCCCCGAATTGACTTCGACCACGTCGAGCGTCGGGTTGCCGTTCTCGTCCGTGCCGTGCGTCAGGCGGTAGTCGACGTCCACGTCCGCGCCCTTCAGCGTGATCCGGTTGACGTTCGTGATGTTCTCGAAGAACGGCGTCGGGAAGATCCACGCGAACGCGTCGCGCTCGAGCCAGCCCAGCTTGTCCGCGCCGACCTTCACCACCGTGGAATACCCGTAGAGGTTCGAGACCGCGTAGTACGAGCCGTCCGGCTGCACCGGCGAGACGAATATGATGAATTCATACACCGGTCCCGTCTCTTCCGCGTTCTCGTGGAAGTTGTACATGATCGTGTGCGCCGGCTCCGCGAGCCCGAACGCCTCCAGCTCCTCGTCCGTCGGCATGAACGCCACCACCTCTTCGCCCTCGAGGGCCATGAAGTTGTAGAGGATCTGGAAGTACAAGTCGTCGTTGATGTCGTAGACCTCGCCGTTTGCCGTGTTCTCCGGCCGCGGCCACGTCAGCTTCACCTCGACGATCGCGTCGGGATTCTTCTGCTGCTCCGGCTTGAGGCGCGTGATGTGCACGAAGAGGTCCTCGCCGTGCATCACCGTGAACTCGTCCACGAAGAAGTACGTGTTGGTCGAAAGCCCCGCCGTCAACAGCGGAGAGAGGAGCTTGTACGCGGGCTGCAGGATCGTGTCCGCAAGGGTTTCGGACATGATGTACGCCGCGCCCGGACGGCCCTCGTAGCTGACGTAGTAGCCGCCCTCGGTGAGCAGCCGGTCGCCGACGAAGATCTTGTATTTCTCGCCGGTCGTCGAGGTCACGGTCCAGCTGGCCTGCGGCTTGTCGAGGCCGTATTCCGCGAGCCCGGCCGTATCGAGATCCTGCCCCACGCGCATCATCGCCGTCGGCTTGCCCGTCGTGACGACGAGGGAGGAGAACAGCTCCTGATTGAAGGACAGGCCCGGGAAGCCCTCGAGCTGGAAGGCGTCCGCCGCGTCGCGGTACACCCGGTAGCCGCCGAATTCGTTTTCCACGTCGATCGACTGGATCTCGGAGCGCTCGATCGGCGCAAAGACGTAGAAGTTCGTCAGCCGGGACGTGATCATGACTTCCCCGTCGAGGAGGTCGAGGTCGACGTCCTTGTTCTCCTCCACCGTCGTGAGCGGCTTCAAAAAGGCGAACCACGCGATGAGGAGGACGAGGAAGGCGCCGCCGAGGATGAAGATCAGACGCTTCTGATTCCGGATTTTCATGAATGCTTTCTCCTCGTGATGACGACAAGTCCGACGGCGGCGAAGATCACGGGGATGACCGTCGTCATGGCGACCGTCCAGCGGTTGGCCTCGGCCGTCGTGACGGTGATCTCGTCCTTGTCGAAGGGCTTCAGGGTAAGGGCAGCCAGCACGCGCTCGCGTCCCACGGCCTTCATGGCGGCGGAGAGGACGTCGTCGTTCGCGTAGGCGTTGGAGTCGAGGTTCGACTTCGAGGCGAAGGTCGGGGAGCCCGCCGCGATGACGTAGGAGTAGTAGTACTCGTTGTCGACGATGCGGGTCTCGCGGGAGATGACCATGAGGTTATAGGAGCCCTTTTCGCCGATCATGCCGTCCTTGACGAGCACGGAGCTGTCGTAGGATTTGAGGACCGGGGAGACGTCGCGCGTTCCCGCCAGGCCGCCGCCCTGCTCCCAGAGGATGTCGATCGGGGCGGACTTGTATACCACGGTCTTCGGCGGGGTCGCAAGGTCGTTCAGATCGGAGTAGATCGAGCCGCCGAGGGTATCGCGCTGGTATTCCGCGACGATCTTGTACCCGTCGACGCTCATGGCGTGGTCCTCGTCCTTGATCATGGTGTCCGGGACGTAGGCGATGCCCCACTCCTCGAGGAATTCGCCGAGGTTCGTGAGCTTCGAGACGGAGGCCGGGTCGGCAAAGACCATCAGGCAGCCGTAGCGGTCGAGGAACTTGTCGAGCTTTTCGATCTCATTGAAGGAAGCGTCGTCCGCCTCCGCGCCGAGGAAGTCGTAGAGCGGGTTGAAGATGACCACGATGCGGCAGTCGTCGTCGATCTTCTCCTGGGAGAGGTCGATCGCACGGACCTCGAAGCCGTTGTCCGCGAAGAGCTGGGCAAGGGCCGCGCCGCCGCCGATGTCCTCGCCGTGCTGGGTGGTGAAGGAGACGATCGGGGTCTCGGTCTGGGTGACCTGCATGATGTTCGAGATCATGCGCTTTTCACCGGAGTACGCCCACACGGTCGAGAGATCGTTCGGGTCGTTGAAGGTGAAGAACGCCTGCGCGCGCACGACGCGGGTCTCCTTCCCCGACGTGATGACGACGGAGGTGGTGTCGATGTCGGTCGCGGTCGTGCTGTAGTATTCCCGGAAATAGGAGGGATTCTTCAAAACCGACACGGCGTCGACGTGGACGTTCGGGAACGCCTCCTCGAGCTGGAGTGCGGTCGTGTAGATATAGCGCGTATAGGAGGAGTTCGTGCCGTTCATGAGCTCGTCGGGCTCGGACGCGAAGTGGAGCCACACGTCCTCGGTGATGTCGGACATGATCTCACGCGCCTCTTCGGAGAGGGTGTAGACCTGCTTCTCGGTCATGTCGATGTACCACATGTAGCGCTGCGCGAGGGCCGAGAAGATGATGTTGAAGATGATGACGATGGCGACGAACGCGATGGTGAAGACCGTCGCGACGGAACCGTACTTGAAGCGGCGGGAGTTCAAAAGGCTGTTTCTGTTCATGTTCGCTCCTCCCGCTCAGGCGTATCTTCTGCGCTCGTACACGCGGACGGCAAGGAAGAGGAAGACCGCGGTGATCGAGGCGTAATAGACGACGGCGGCGATGTCAAAGATGCCGTAGGTGAAGTTGACATAGCGCGCGTAGACGGAGATCCAGGACAGGACCGCCCGGATGACGTAGGCGTCGATGAGGTTGTTGAAGATCGCCGCCATGACGAAGACGAGCAAAATCGCCATCGTGCCAATCGAGGCGGTGACGGTGCTGTCGGTCAGGGTGGAGACGAAGATGCCGACGGCGATGAAGCACATGCCGATGAGCAGCATGGCGATCAGGCAGCCGAAGGCCTTGCCGACGTTCGGGCCGGTCTCGCTGTACTTGAACAGGGGCAGGTAATAGACGCAGGAGAGGAGCACGGTCCCGGCGAACATGGTGAACGCCGCGAGGAATTTCGCCATCACCATCGCGGGGATGGAGACCGGGGAGGTCATGAGCAGCTGCTCCGTGCGGGTGCGCCGCTCTTCGGCGAAGGAGCGCATGGTGAGCAGCGGGACGATGACGATGTATCCGAAGATCATGAGCTGGAAATAGCCCGAGACGTCGGAGGTCTGCGTCTGGAAGGTGGAAAAGGCGAACACAAAGCCGGATACCGCGAGGAACACGGCGATGAACACATACCCGAGCGGCGTCGTGAAGTACGTGCGCATTTCTTTCTTGTAAATGGCTGACATTTTGGATCTCTTCCTTAATTCTGAATTCTTGATTCTTCGTTCCGGATCACTTCTTGCCCTCTGACCGGTCCACGATCTTCGTGAAGACCTCTTCGAGGTTCATCCCGACCACCTCGAGCCCAGTGATCGGCCAGTTGTTCTCGGCCATCGCCCAGAAGACGGGCTTGCGGACGTCGACGCCCTTTTCGGACTCCACGCGGTAGACGTAGCTGTCGAGCTCGCGCTCCCCGGTGATTTCCACGGAGATCACGCCGGGAATGGCTCTGAGCGCCGCGGCGACCTCACGCTGGGGCCCCGCGATCTTCACGGCGTAGCGGCGGTTGTCCTCGACGACCTGGGTGATGTTCTCGGTCTTTTCGTCCGCGATGATCTTGCCCTCGTTGATGATGACGATGCGGTCGCACACGGACTGCACCTCGGAGAGGATGTGGGTCGAGAGGATCACGGTGTGGTTCTTGCCGAGCGAGCGGATGAGGTTGCGGATCTCAATGATCTGCTTCGGGTCGAGGCCGACCGTGGGTTCGTCGAAGATGATGACGGGCGGATTGCCGACGAGGGCCTGCGCGATGCCGACACGCTGCCGGTAGCCCTTCGAGAGGTTGCGGATCAGGCGGTTCTTCACGTCTTCGATCTTCGTGACCTTCCGCACTTCTTCGAGGTGTTTTTCGCGGTTGAGCCGGCACCCCTTGATCTCATAGACGAAGTT
>JAFPWV010000051.1 GCA_017412675.1 Clostridia bacterium | reverse complement strand
GACGAATACATTCACTTCTACAACCATGTCAGGCTCCAGTCAAAGACAAAACTGACTCCGGTGGAGTTCCGGAATCAGTTCTGCGCTTGATTGCGTTTCAGTTGCTTTTTTGTGCTGTCCGTACAAAATGGAGCGGTTCAAAGGAAACGGCTTTTTTCGTAAAGAGGATCATCCCTTGAAAAACGCAGCCTCGCTGTCAGAGACCCCGTCCGCCTTGTACGCCGCGTTCGCCTCGCCGAGTACGCTCAGCTTCATGCCGTCAGCCCCCGCGTCGGTGAAATCCTGGAACTGCCAGGTCAGGGCGATCTGGATGCCGGAGGCCCGGATGTCGTCGATCAGGCCGCGGAAGTGCTCTTCGAGGTCCGGCGCACTGTTCATGTCCATGTAGTCGCCCATCTCGCCGAAGATGCAGGCCTTCCCGCAGGCGTCCGCCGCCTCTTTATACGCGGTGAAGTACTCCCGCTGGGTCACGGTCTTCCCCCACGGAGCCATCGTTTCGACGTATTTTCCGGTTCCGTCCCCCGTCCCGTGCTGCAGGTGGAAACAGACGCAGTCGAGGGGATCCGGCGTCATCCGTGCGTTCATTTCGTCGAAATCGCGCCGGGTGTTCGTCGTCCAGTCCACCGTCCACGAATGCTTCTCCTGGTTCATTTTGCGGGACCGCTCGGCGCTCGCCCTGGCAAAGGACCGCATTTCCCCGTTCCCGCTCTCGATCATGCGCCACCCGTCGTATTCGCGGATCTTCGAGCCGATCAGGGTATAGAACGCGATCATTTCGTCGGAGGAATAGTAATCAAAGCCCGTCGGCTTCTCACCCGGATACCCGCTCAGCCAGTTCCAATCGGCGGTGTCGCAGAGGTCGGCGGAGAGATTGTATTCGTTTCCGATCTCCCATGCCCAGACGGCGGGCGAGGAGGCGTACCGGCTGACGATCGCGGCGGTGTAGGCGAGCGCGAATTTCACCGTCTCGCTCCCGGGATCGCCCATCGCCGAACGGTGTTCCCCGAGATGAAGGGGCAGGGCGGTATCGTGCCAGAACAGGGAGACGATGATCCCGATGTGCGCCTTCTCCGCTTCCTCCACCACGCGGTCGAGATAGCGCAGGACGGCGTCGGGGTCCTTGGCGAACGCTTCGTAATAGTCCGTCCAGTACCCGCCGAAGGGCATGCGGACGAAATCCACGCCGTATTCCTTCAGTTTGGCGAACGCATCGACGAACGGGGTGTGATCGAAATCATCGTACCAGTAATGGGCAAACGCGCCGAAATAGTTCACGCCGAAGCCGCAGAACCGTTTCCCGGCGAGCTGGATCTCACCCCCGTCGGCGACGTGCAGGCCGAGGTGCGACGGGTTCCTGTCGCTCGGAAAGGGGATCGCGAGATCAAAGAAAGCCGACATGGTTTGTCCTCCCGTGATTGTAAGGTCGGATTCGTTTTTATCTGCACAGGGTTCTTCTCCGGGGGGCTCTTCCAGCACCGGTGTCCCATCCGCCGGGACGCTTTCGGACGCCGCAGTCGGTTCAGCCAGAGGCCGGCTTGTGCATGACGCAAGCGCGACGGACACGGCGAAAAGCCATACGGCGGTGCATACGAGCAGGATCTTTCCTGGAAGAGCATTTCCGCGGACCGATCTGAATTTGGTGTTCATCCGCATCGGATAAGCTCCTTTCTCGCCTTCGCTGGACGCCGAATGGTTTTTCTGATTCGTTAGGGTGTACTCACACCCGCACCTTCACCGTTACGGCGGAGAATGGTTTTACTGATGCTCCGCCACCCAATGCGATGCTCTTGACTGGATCTTCTTTGCGCAGTCTTCCGCGGTGCCGTGGCCGGCATAATAGGCGGACGATTCTTCTTCGATGATTTCCCAGATCGCCTCCGGAACATATTCCAGCATGGGCTCTCCGCTTTCGTCGAAGAAACGGTTCACCCGTTCGTACATTTCATCTGTGATCATGTCCCGGATCGGCGTACCGTCGTATTTTTCAAGCGCTTCTTCCTCCAGGGTACGCAGCGCAAACATCGGATCCGAGCCGCCGGACGGGCTGATGTATTTCACGGAATTCAGCGCTTTCACAACCTCGAAGCAAAGATCGGGATCCTGTGCGTATTTCGTGATAACGATGATGTCGTATGGCTTCGTGCGGATGCCGATTCCGCTGTCCGTCGCGAAACCGATGAGAACCGATTCCCCTTTTGCTTCCGCATTCCATTGCCTGATGAGGCCATGGTAGCTTACGTAATTCAGTCCGGCAAACATCAACGAATTGTCGACAACCGCTTTTCCGCTTCGGAACGCCTCCTGATGATTCAAATCCGCGAACGGGGAGGTGCGTTTCCATGTGTCATAGTCCTTCGGGACCTTCGCCATCAGCTTCAGAAACCGGATGAACTGCGGTGAATCAAAGGAACAGACGCCGTCCTTTATGAAAGCGGCATATCCTTCCTTGATGTAGTTCCACACGCCCCAGGCACGGACCTGCTGATGATACATCTCAACATCCGGCGGGATCGACTCATAGATATCGAGCCACTCGTCGATCGTCCATGTCCCCTTTTGGGCGATTTCCCCGAGGAAATTCGGATTTGCCGCCATCATCTGGATGGTAAATCCCGTCGTGATCCCCCACATACCGCCCTGTCCGTCGTCGAAACTGCGCGGAACCAGTCCGTAAAGCGTTTCGTAATTGATTTTGTCATCCTTTTCGAGGTACGGCGCAAGATCGACGTACAGGTTATGCTGGGTAACAAAGGTCATGACCGAACGGTCCGACTTCTTAAAGGAAGGCGCGTCGGTCAGAATGATATCCGGCCGGAATCCGCCGTTGAGCATATCAAAACAGATTTTTGCCTCTCCGCCGAACCGATCATCATTCGTGGTGTCAGAACTGTAATCGACCGTTTCGATCCGGATCAGCGGGTGCTCTGCGTTCCAGTCCTTGATCAGGGAAACCATTTTCGGTGTTAAGGCAATCGAGTGCGCGAGAAGAATCGTGGTCACATCCTCCGGATCCAGGTCTTCTCCATGCCGAAACAGGACGGGACCCATTTCCCGCGATTCATCGCACCGAACTGCCAGAAACCGATCCGCCCCGATCATCGCGACAGGATACAGCCCTTCCGGATAGAGGCCTCCCAGCTCATACAGCTTATGGAACTGGGCGATCCCGGAGGCTACGAGATCGATCATCTTACTTTGCGTCAGCTCGCCCTCCGCAGTTTCCGTGACGCCCCAGAGCGCTTCTTCATCCGCATAACAGAAGGAACAGCCGCTGCCCGATCCGATTTGATGAATCAGGTGAAAAGTGGTTGGATTTCCTCCGTTCATCAGCGGAATCGTCTCACGGATCTCCTGCTTGTCGGAATCGATTCTCATGGCGTACACAGCCGCTCCGTCCCGGTAAGCTCCCCAGATCGTCCCGCCCTGACCTCGGACGATGGACTGAACCGTATGGGGAAAACGGAGCGAGAACGCGAGGGAAAGATCGGGATTCAGAACGATCAGGGAGTCATTGTCCGTGCAGCAGAGACGGCCGGCACTATCGGTGACGATCTGCTGTAGATAATAATCCGGGGAGCCGAAAACCGCGATGCCGTCCCCGGTGGAGCTTTGCTCACCCGTTGTCCGGTCGATCCGCCACACCACCGTCGAATTGACGGAGCTTTCCGCCAGATAGACCGCCTCTTCGGTGATCGCACCGGTCATGACCACATCGAGGGGAAGCGGAAACTCTGTTGATTCAAGGAGTTCGCCGTCCATGGACAGCTTCATGAGATACGCCGTCGTGCGCCAGACAAAACCGTCCTCTCCCTCTTCCTCCGTTTTCGTCTGGGAATAGACGGTGATCGTTCCGTCCTCTTCGACATACGGCTCTACCAAGGGCAGCATCTGAAAACCGTCCGGGATGGAAGGCTCGGCTGAGGTAAAGATGCCGGTGATGGGGGCGGCTTCTTTTTCGTTTTTATCGACACGACGGCTGTTTTTCTGACAGCCGGATGCCGCAAACAAAAGCGACAGGATAAGCAATGCGAAAACCACATGCTTTATATGAAAACGTGCTATGTTCATTTCAAACTCTCCGCGATTCGGATCATGATATCAACATCGGCAGATTCGCCCATCCATGACAGAACAAACCCGTATCGGTCCGCCCATGCGGCAGTACTACCGAGACGATCATACGACCAGCGAATCAGACTGTCCCCGTTTTCCGCCCAGAAGTATTATATCAACAATTTTGCGGCGCGTCAACGGTTTTCCGCTTTTATGTTATAAAGACGACCGAAATCGCATTTTGTTTCAAATTTCCTGCACTATTTACAGTTTTTTCACAAATGTTCCCGCGGCGGGCGTCAAAGAGAAACAGGAGCCGCTTCTTTGGAAAGCAGCTCCCGATATCGCCGTGTGCCTGTCCGGCGTACCGTCACTCTCAGACAGCCTTATGCCACCCGCACCTTCACCGTCACGGCGGAGAAGGCAGGAACGGTCACGGTCCCGTCGAAGGGGACGGTCTCCCGCCGGAGCGCGACCCGGTCCGGATCGTCGTAGGTGTTGTGCGCGTGCGGATCGTCCGCCGTCAGGGTGAGGCGTTCGGCTTCCTGCGCGGGCGCGAGCTCGGAGAAATTCAGCCGCACGTCGGCCGCCTCGGTCACGCTGAGGTTGGCGAGCGTGACGGTCAGCATCCCGTCCTTCACCGACGCGCTGACAGAGAGGCCGGGGATCCCGTATTTCTCCCGTGCGATCTCGCCGCGGTCGCCGGACACCCGGAGCGCGTCGCCGCCCATGTGACTCTTCATCATGTCAAAGACGTGATACGTCGGCGTCGTGATGAGGTGTTCCCCGCCCGCAAGGAAGAGGCAGTGGAGGTTGTTCACGAGCTGCGCGACCGTCGCCATCTTGATCTTTTCGGCGTGGTTGTTGAAGAGATTGAGCGTCGCCGCCGCCACGATGCCGTCGCGCATGGTGGACTGCTGCTCGAAGAGGTTCTGCACCCCGTTCGGGTTGTTCGGCGCGGGCTCGATGCCGTATTCCTTCATGTGGGTCGACGGGCCGGACCCTCCGCGGTGCCAGCATCCCCACTCGTCGATCACGAGGCGCGCGCGCTTCTCCATGCCGTAGCCGACGACGAAGCCCCAGTTGCGCTCGATCGCCCGCTCGACGTCCAGCGCCTGCCGCAGCTGACGGTACCACTCCTCCTCGGTGAAGGTCACGGCGCCGCCCGCCGTGCCGCAGTAGAAATGCAGGGACAGGCCGCTCAGGATCCGGTTGGACGGTTCGAGGACACGGAGGACGTCGTTCGCCCAATGCCAGTCGTCGTGGTCCGCGCCGGAGCAGATCAGCTCGGCCTTCGGATACGCGTTCTCCATGATGACGGCGTATTTGCGGTATTCGTGGGCGTACATCTCGCCCGTCATATTCCCGCCGCCGCCCCAGGTCTCGTTCCCGACGCCCCAGTACTTGACGCCGAAGGGTTCCCGCGCACCGTTCTGTTCGCGCTCCTTCGCAAGCGTCGTCGTACCGGCGGGGGAGTTGCAGTAGTCCATCCAGTCGCGGATGGCGAGGGGCGTGAGCGAGGTGATGTTCGCGGCAAAATACGGTTCCGCGCCGACAAGGCGGCAGAAGTCCACGAACTCATGCGTCCCGACGGTGTTCGGCTCGTAGCGTCCGTCCGCGTTGCGCCACCAGTTGATGCGGGTCGGCCTCATGTCGCGGGGACCGATGCCGTCGCGCCAGTCGTAGGTTTCGGCAAAGCATCCGCCCGGCCAGCGGATGACCGGCGCGCCGATGGCTTTCAGCTTCTCGACGAGCGCGAGCCGAAGCCCGCGGATGTTCGGGACCTTCGAGTCCTCGCCCACCCAGATCCCGTCGTAGAAGACGCCGCCGATGTGTTCGGTGAAGTGTCCGTAGAGCTCCGGTTCGATCTTCGCGATCCGGTCGTCGCCGTGAATGGTCAGTTTGTACATGATGGTATCCTCCTGTTTTAATTTCCCGTATCGATACCAAGGCTTTCAAATGCCTTGGCCATGTTTTTCTTAAAGCCCTTGCGGGTGGACGCGAACGCCTTTGAGAGATTGTCCGGCGCAGTATCCTTGAGGGTCGAGACGACGCCGCCCCAGTTGAACATCAAACCGAGATCGTAGCAGCGTGTCGTGAAGCAGATATCGAGCATCCGACCGCTCTCCTCATCGCGGGAATCCCGTGTCTTAATGCAGACGTCATAATACGCGGGAAGGATGGAGTCCTGCCCGGTCGCGCCGAGCACCTCGAGCACCATACCGAGACGGCTGCCATCCTCCGTCGTCTTCGGGACGATCATCAATCCCGTCCCTTCCGCGACATAGGTGTGATAATCCTTTTGCGTTTCCTCGTATTTCGGCATCGGGATGACGCCGAAATCCCGTTCGTTGACACGATACACGCGCAGAAACGCAATCACTTCGGTGGCAAACAGGGTGTTTCCGTCGCGGAGACCGGAGGAAATATACCCGATGTCATGATAATAACAGCTGTCTGATTTCATCAGCTTCAATGTCTTATCCCAGACATCATAGAACCGTTCGTTTTCGTATGTCGCTTCGGGCAGGCCGTCTGCGTTGAGGCTCACGATTTTCTCCCCCGCAGCAAGCCATGATGCGGCGAAGTTCTCCGAATGCGTCAGAAGACCCCAACGGTCGCGCTTCCCCATCTTGCCGTCGCCGTCCATGTCCAGAACGGCCGCATCCATCATCTCCATCATCTTGTCCTGCGTCCAGCGCCCGCTGTCAACAAGTTCATAGGGAGATTCGAGGCCGACATCCTCCAGAATCTGCTTATCGAAATAGATGACCCAGATTGCGTCCTTGTCGGCGATGGAGATATCCGTCGCGACCAGATAATTCTTCCCGCCCATCGTCGTGTCTTCCACGGAATGATAATCCCACCAGGGGTGTGTAAGGTCGACAGGTTCGAGGGTGTTAAGATCCAGACAGAGATTGGACATGGCACATCCGGCCGCTTCTTTCTGCCGGAGCCACCCGGCGGCGTATGCGCTGTCCCCCGCCGTCACGCTGCTTTTGTAGAGTCCGGTAAGCGCTCCCGCGTCGCGTGCCGTTTGCGTAATCGAGATATTCAATAACGACTCCACAAGAAGGTTGCGGTTATAGAACGCATCGTTCAGGGATTCCCCCGTCAGTTCTTCGTAGATGATTTCATCCCAGCCCCAGTTGGCATTGGTATAAACAAGCGCGTTGAAATTCCATCCACCGAAGTCCGTCCCCTCCGGCACGCCCGTCCGTTCCGAAAGTGAAAGCTCCTGCGGCTCCTCCTCCGTCTCGGGTTCCATCCGAACCGCAACGGGAGTTCCCTGCTGTCCGGCGTCCTCCGGTGATCCTGCTGCCTGAGAACACGCAGCGATCATCATACAGACCATGAAAAGCGCGATTGTCCGTTTGATTCCTTTCAATGCGATCTCCTTTCTCCCCATCGGGGATACACAGTTATTCTACAGACAAATCCAGTATAAACGACACAGGCGCAAAAAACAAGTTGGAAAAGCTGAAATTTCGGACAAAAATCACACAAATCCCTTGAAATGTGCCGAAGTTTTCGGTATAACATAAGCAGAGCAATCCTTTCCGATCCATGAGGCGCACCTATGTACTACCAAACCATCAACGCCAACATTGCCAAACATCACGATCTGACATATTTCGAGAATTTTCGATTCGACCGCCACCTCCATCAGGACTTTGAACTGGTGATTCCAACCTTCGGGGAGATCCGCGTGATGACGGAAGACCGGAGTGAGATTCTCACCCCCGGGAGCTGTGCGCTGATCCTCTCGGATCAGATGCATGCCTACGATACGGTCGGCTCATCCGGGACGTTTGTGCATGTGTTTTCACCGGACACCGTCGGCTCTTTCGCAAAGGAGATTGCCGGAAAGAGCGGGACGACATCGGTTTTTCCCGTTCCGAGTGTACTCACGAACCGCTACCTCGATGCGATCGCCGTTCGGAAGGACTACAGGGAATACACGCTCAAGGGATTCCTCTACCTCTTTCTTGCGGAATATCTTTCCCATACAAAACTCGTCAGCCGCCGCGCCACGCAATCCTCCCTTCTTTCCTCGATGTTTGCCTATATTCATGCGCATTTCCGAGAAAAGATCACGCTCGAAGACATCGCGGAAAACTGCGGGTACGATGCGCACTATCTGAGCCGGATCTTTGCCACCAATGTCGGGATCAATTTCCGGCGCGTGGTCAACAGCTACCGCCTCGATTACGCGCGCGCGCTTCTCGAGGAGTCCGATCTGTCCATCACCGAAATCGCGATGGCCAGCGGCTTCGGGAGCGTAAGGAGCTTCAATCGCGCATTCGCAGAAGAATACGATGAATCGCCGCGCCACGGACGAGGCTCGGGACCGCTGAAGGATTCCGTCTACATTCTCGGCGTCTATGAAACGCCTGAACGGAGATGATCGTGTCCGGCTATCCCGCGTCGAATCGGTCACAAACTCACGATTTTTCGTAGAGAATTTTTATAGTATTTTTTCAAAAAATCCAGTATAATAAATCAAATCAGGGGCGTTTCCGGGCAGTTTCGCCGATTCCGCAGAACAAGCCGGGGATCCCCGGCCCGGAGCGACCTCAAAAACGCGGAGGCAAATCACATGTATCAGCGGCTATTTGACGTACTGAAGGGAAATGAAGACAACTACATGCTTCCCTTCTACTGGCAGCACGGAGACCACACCGACACCATTCCCGCAGAGGTGGAGCGGATCTATGAAAGCGGCTGCCGCGCATTCTGCGTCGAGTCCCGGCCTCACCGGGATTTCGTCGGCGAGGGCTGGTGGCGCGACATGGATATCATTCTCGCGGAGGCTGAGAAGCGCGGGATGAAGGTCTGGATCCTCGACGACGACCACTTCCCGACCGGTCACGCGGCAGGACGGATGAAGGAGCATCCCGAGCTCCGCAACTGGCAGCTCGCCGAACGTCACGTTGATGTGATGGGGCCGCTCACGGACGCCCTGCTGCTGGCGGACAAAACGGACGGCGACCACATCCTCCTCGATGTCTATGCCTGCCGGAGAGTTCCCTCGACGGAGAGCAAGATCCTCGAGGACTGCGCGCCGGAGTGGATCCGGCTGACGGACGGCGTGAAGGACGGATTCCTCCGCTTCTCGATCCCCGCGGGATGCTGGCGGGTGTTCTTCCTTTACAAGACCCGCAAAGGGACGAGCCATCCGGACTACATCGACATGCTCTCGGAGGAATCCGTCCGGGTGCTGATCGACGCGGTTTATAAAAGCCACTACGAACACTATGCGAAATACTTCGGCAGCACGATCGCCGGATTTTTCTCGGACGAGCCGTCGCTCGGGAACACCTGGTACGGAGCGCACGCCGTCGACCGCGGGATGTATGACCACCGCGTCGGGATGCCGGGACTCGCGCTTCCGTGGAACGACCGGATCCCCGGCATGATGGAAGCCGCGCTCGGGTTTGACCCGATGCCGTACCTCCCCGCCCTCTGGTTCGGCATGGGCGAGGCGACGGGCGATGTCCGGCACGCCTACATGGACGCCGTGACGAAGCTCTACCGCGACTGCTTCACCCGGCAGCTCGGCGACTGGTGCGAGGCGCACGGCGTACAGTATATCGGACACATCATCGAGGACATGAACGCGCACGCCCGGACCGGATGCAGCGCGGGACACTATTTCCGCTCCCTCGACGGACAGCACATGAGCGGCATCGACATCGTGCTCCATCAGATCATGCCTGGCATGACGGACTACATCCACACCTCTTCCACGTTCGGCAACAACGCCGACCCCGCGTTCTTCGACTACGTTCTCGCCAAGCTCGCCTCTTCCTTCGCCCACATCGGGACACAGACGGAGGGCCGGGCGATGTGCGAGGTCTTCGGCGCATACGGATGGGCGGAGGGCGGCCCCGCGATGAAGTGGCTGCTCGACTATCTGCTTGTGCGGGGCGTGAACCGGTTCGTTCCACATGCGTTCTCCCCGGCGTTCCCCGATCCCGACTGTCCGCCGCATTTCGGCGCGAACGGGGTCGATCCGCAGTTCGAGGCGTTTTCGAAGCTCATGACCTACGGCAACCGCGCGGCGCATCTGCTCTCGGGCGGCGTCCACCGGGCGGACTGCGCGATCCTCTATCACGCCGACGCCGAATGGATGAACAAGGACGGCGACGCGATGCTGACGCAGGTCCCGGCAAAGACGCTCTATGACGCGCATATCGATTTCGACATTCTCCCCGCCGACTGCTTCACGGGAGATTCGAGCGGCAGCCGGGTCCATCCCGCGAAAGCCGAGGGCGGGCTGCTCCGTGTCGGTCCAGCGGCGTACCAGGCCCTGATCGTCCCGGCGGCGAAGCTCCTGCCCGTTCCGCTGACGGAAGCGCTCGAGAGGCTCGAAGCCGACGGTGTGCGCGTGATCCGCATGAAGCCGGACACCACGCCGGAAGAACTGCTCGCCTGCCTCGGCGGATTCCTCGTGCGGGACATCGAGGTCGATGGCTTCCCGATGCTCCGGATCTGCCACTACACGGCGGGGTCATCGGAGATCTGCATGTTCGTGAACGAATCCACGGCGGATCCGGTCGAGACGACGGTCCGGCTGTCCGGAATGGACGGTGTGACGGGCGGCGTTCTCCTCGATCTGCTGAACGACGACTGCGCGGCGATCTCCGTCACGGACGGCACCATGGCCCTGAGCCTCGCGCCGTATCAGTCCGTGATCGCGGTCTTTGAGAAGGACGGCGATCTCCCCGCGCTCCCGGCAAAAAAAACGTGGACGAAAGCTGTCCCCGCCGCCCTCGCCTTCCGCGTCGAGACCGCGCCGTACAGCGACCTTGATCACTTTACGACCGTTGCCGACGCGGCAGCATCCGACGCGCTCTTCAGCATCACCTCGGCGGACCGCGACCCCGCCTTCTCCGGCCGGATCTGCTACACCGCCGCCTTCGAGGGCAAACGGGGATCCCGCGCGCTCGATCTCGGCGAGGTCGGGCAGACGTCGCATCTGTGGCTCAACGGCATCGATCTCGGCGTCCGCGTCTGCCCGCCGTACCGCTACGATCTGACGAACGCGCTCCGGGACGGCGAAAATGAGCTCGTGATCGAGGTGTCGAACACGCTCGCCAACGCCGTACGCGACGGGTTCTCCGCCTACATGGCGATCCCTGCCTCGGGCCTCATCGGTCCCCTGACGTGGCTGAAGGAAAACTGAATAAATACACAAATTCATATAGGAGGCATCACATGAAAAACGGACGACGCATCCTTTCCCTGCTCCTTGCGGCGCTGATGCTCGCGGGAGCCGTCTCCTGCTCCGGCGGCGGGAACGGATTGACTGACGACCCCGCCGGAAAGCCGGAAGTCACTTCCGATGCCGGGATCCCGGCAGTCACGGCGGACGATCCCGAGGAGCCCCAGGGCAACGGACGCTCCGAGGTGAAGGATTCCCTGCCGGACGACCTCGATTTCGGCGGCGCGACGCTCCACTTTTACACGCGCGGCGGCGACCGGGACACCCTGATGGAATTCGAGGCGGAAGAGCTGAACGGCGAAGTGGTCAACGACGCGGTGTACGCCCGGAACCTCGCGGCGCAGGAGAGGCTGAACATCGTGATGGATCTGATCCTCGCCGACGTCAACATCCACGGCGGCACGAACTCCCAGATCCAGAAATCCGTCGCGTCCGGGGCCAACGATTATGACCTTCTCGGGAACGGCATGTATTCGATGATGTCCCTCACGATGGAAAACATCCTGCTGCCGATGAACGAACTGCCCTATCTGGATTTCTCGGCCCCGTGGTATAACCAGGCTTTCCTCGAACAGACCAACTTCAACGGCCACAACTACACCGTCATGGGCGAGATCGGGCAGACGATGATCTCCGGCGCGTTCGTCATGTTCTTCAACAAGACGCTGTTCGACACCTTTTATAACGGAGAGGTGAACCTCTATCAGATTGTGAACGAGGGCGAATGGACCATCGACAAGATGACCTCCCTCTGCGAGCCGGTCTATCAGGACGCGAACGGCAATGGGACGCCGGATGAGGGCGACATCTTCGGCCACTACTTCACGAACACCGACACGCTCGGCGCGGATTCCTTCTACGGCGCGGCCAGGGTCGAATACCTGAAGAAGGGCGACGACGGGACCTGGTTCTTCAACGCCACATGCGACCGGATGTTCACCTTCACGGAGAAGATGCACAAGCTCCTCTTCGAGGGGACGAACACCCTGCGTCTGCCCTACAACAACGACCAGATCATGGACACGATGAAGGCGGACCAGACGATCTTCGTCACCTGGATGCTCTCCGGCATCGACCTTTTACGGGATATGGAGTCCGATTTCGGGATCCTGCCCATGCCGAAGCTGGACACGGCGCAGGAGAAATACGCCGAGTATGTCCACGACGCGTCCTCCTCGTTCAGCATCCCCGTCACGGAGCCGGATGCGGCCATGGTCGCGGCGTTCCTCGAAGCGATGAGCGCGGAGTCCTTCCGCACGGTGACGCCCGCCTACTTTGAGACGGCGCTCAAGGCGAAGTATTCCCGGGACTCCGAGACCTCGCAGATGCTCGACATCATCGTCGACGGGATCTATCTTGACATCGGCTACATCTTCGGCGGCAGTCTGAACTCCCCCATCGGCAAGATCCGCAGCCTTCTCGCCTCCGCAAGGAGCTGTGAGAACGCCGCATCCTCCCTCGCCAAGAATGAAAAGGTCACGATGAAATCCCTCGAAAAGCTATTGGAAAAGTACGAAGGCATCAAATAAACGGACAACAGGAGAACCATCATGAAGAAATACGACATCGCAGCCTATATCTGGCCGTCCTATACCGGGAAGGAGCCGCGTTCCTATCAGTTCTGGGAGCAGGGGATCGGCGAATGGCAGTCCGTTCTCTCCGCCGAAAGCCGCGTCGACGGGCAGATCCTCCCCCGGCATCCGCTCTGGGGCACGGTCGACGAGGCGGACCCGCAGGTCATGGAATTCCAGATCAAGGAAGCGCTCCGCCACGGGGTGAACGTCTTCATCTATGACTGGTACTGGTATGACCGGCGCCCGTTCCTCGAGCAATGCCTCGACGACGGGTTCCTCGGCGCGCCGAACAACGGGGATATGCAGTTCTATCTCATGTGGGCGAACCACGACGCGGGCTATACGTGGGACAAGCGGCAGTCCGGGCGCGATGGCGTGATCTGGCTCGGCTCCCAGCCCCGCGAGGAATTCGACCGCGTGTGCAGCCGGGTGATCGAGAAGTACTTCCGGCGGCCGAACTACTATAAAATCGACGGCTGCCCGGTGTTCATGATCTACGACGTCATGAACCTGATGCGCGGTCTCGGCGGCGTGGATAAGACGCGCGAGGCGGTCGACGCATTCCGCGCGCTCGTCAGGAAAGCTGGATTCCCCGACCTGCATCTCCAGCTCACGATCTGGGGCGAGGGTGCCGTGGACGTGAGCGGCGTGGACAGCGGGCGCACGGGCTCCACGAAGGACGTTGTCGACCTGCTCGGCTTCGATTCCGTGACGCACTATCAGTTCGTCCATTTCGTCGACTGCAACCGGGATTACCTCGAGATCCTTCCGGATGTGGCGCGGGAATGGGAGCGCGTCCGGACAGAATACAAGGTCCCCTACTATCCGCATGTGACCGTCGGCTGGGACAACAATCCCCGCCATCACTTCCTCACCCGGCCGATCATGAAGAACAACACGCCGGAGAATTTCAAAAGAGGTCTTCGGATGGCGAAGGAATACTGTGACAGGTACAACACCGTGCCGCTCATCACGATCAATTCGTGGAACGAGTGGACGGAGATGAGCTATCTCGAACCGGACGACGTGTATGGCTACGGCTATCTCGAAGCGATCCGGGACGTGTTCGGCGCATAAACCGCAGGAGATTCTGACATCATGAAAAAACGGATTTGCATACTTCTCGCACTCTTGATCCTGACCCTCGCCTCCTGTGCGAAGGACGAACCGTCCGCCGAGCCCGCGCCGGATACCCCGACAGCCGCCGAGCCGGTGCCGGAGACGGAAGCCGCGCCGGAAGAGGAGGAACCCGCCCCGGCCCCCGACGATTCGGAACAGGATCTGCACGCCGTGACGGTCTCGGCTCCCGCGAACGGGATGGAGGAGATCTCGAAGGGCGTCTATCTCGCGCGGGTCGGGGACTGCGGCTTCTCCGCGTTTCTCGAAGAAGGCGGCGCGTCTTCTGACCGGGAGGTGCTCGCATTCTTAAGCGGACATCTCTCGGTACCCGGGCTGGATTTTCAGATCCCGGGTGTCGGATGCAGTACGGTCGCAGTCACGTCCCCGGACGGCGGCAGGATCTTCGGCCGCAATTTTGACTGGAGCTGCCGCGAGGTCCTCCTTCTCGAAGCGCATCCGGACGGCGCGTATGCCTCCTTCTCGACGGTCAACGTCGACTTCATCAAGGAGAGCGCGGCGAATCTGTCCGATGCAGCCCTCGCCGCAGCCGCCTATTATGCGCCTCTCGACGGCATGAACGAAAAAGGCCTCGCCGTATCCGTCAACATGATCAGCGATTCCGACCGCATCCGGCAGCGGACCGATCTGCCCGATCTCACGACGACCACCGCGCTCCGGCTCCTGCTCGACCGGGCGGCGACAGTGGAGGAGGCGATCGCGCTGCTCGGACAGTACGACCTGCACGGCTCCTACGATATGATGATCCACTTTGCCGTGACCGACGCCGAGGGACACGCCGTCGCCGTGGAATACATCCAGCAGGAGATGATCGTCACCGAGACGCCCGTCCTCACGAATTTCTACGTCGCCGAGGGAGAGAAGCACGGGATCGGCGCGGCGCAGTCCCACGAGCGGTTCAAGGTCCTCGAGGCTTTCCTCGCGGATCACCCGACCGCCTCGGTCTATCAGGTGCGCGACGCGCTGACCGCCGCCGGAGAATCGAACTTCGACCCCGATCCGAACGAGCGCACGGAGTGGAGCGTGATCTACGATCAGATGAACCTGACGGCGACATGGTACCGGCGAGAGAACTTCTCCGAGGGCTGGAGCGCCGCGCTCAAACCGTAAACATCACAGAACAGGAAAGATCCCCGCAGCGCGAAACTGTGGGGATCGTTTTTTGTTTGCTTACTTTTCCGGCTCTTTGTGCCGCATGAACACGATCGCTGCCGCGATGAGCAGCGGCAGACCGGCGAGGATCCCCATCGGCGCAGGGCCGAGCAGTCTCGCGGAACCGGTGTCGGTCAGACACAGCGCCGGAGGGATGGTCGCTGCTGCGTTGATCGCGCCGTGGAAGAGCGCCGGCACCCAGATGCTCCCGCTCTTTTCACAGAGCCAGTCGTGCAGGATGCCCCATCCGACTGTGATGACGCAGAAGAGCAGCATCCCTGAAACGGGGAATCCCCCATATCCGGCGGCGTTTCCCACTGCCGCACCGTACTCATAGCCGATCAGCCAGATCAGCGGCCAATGCCACGCGCCCCAGATCACGCCGCCGAGGAGCCAGCCCCTCCGCGTGCCGAAGCGCGCCTTCAGCTGCGGATAGAGGAATCCGCGCCAGCCGATCTCTTCGCCGAGCGCCACGAACATGTTGATCAGCGGCGCATAGGTGCAGCTGCACACCGCGGTGATCAGGACATAGGCGCGATAGGTCAGCCCCTCAGCTTTCATCTGCTCCAGCACTTCCGGGCCGGCGCTCGCTGTCAGGTACTCCCCGCTCAGATCGAAATGTCCTGGAAAGACGAGGAAATACAGCGCTGCGCCGACGACGGTCAGAACGATCGGCGCGAACCACGCGAAGAGGATCGGCCCCACGTTCTTCCGGATCTGAGGTCTCCAGCCCATGCCCTTCAGCTTGGCGCCGGCCAGCAGCACGCCGAGCGTCGGGACGAACATCATCGCCGCGATCACCAGCTGTCCGATCATCTTGTTCACATGGCTGTACAGATACGCCGCGCCGATCTGGATGCCGTACGCGAGCGCGAAGGTCCAGATCAGATATTTGATCACCTGCGTCTTGTTGAATTCCGTTTTACGCATGATCCTTTTCCTCCTTTTCCGGATCTTCCGCCGCGATTTCCACGCAGAAGCCGTGATGTCCGCAGGCGGGGCAGGTCAGCTTCCGTGTGGCATAGGTATGCTTGGACCGCAGTCCTTCCTTGATCGTCGGCTGGAAGACCGTGTGGCACGCGGGGCAGATATAGGCCATCTTCCGGAAATACCAGCGCGAGAACCAGATGCCGTAGGGGACCGCGACAAGCACCCAGACCAGAAACAGCCACCAAATCCCCTTCGTGATCCAAAGAAGGATGGACGACCATTGCAGGATGCTGAGAGGAAGCCCGACGAGCACCATCAGGATGCGGAGATTCCTCAGCTTTTTGCGGTTTGACATGACAGCCGCGATGTCGCCGATGGATTCGACGGAGAACTCGCTCATACTTCTCAGCCCGGTGCGCAGTTCGGTGAGCTTGCCGAGCTTCTCCTCCCGTTCGCCGATCTCCCGCCGCAGCATTTCCTCCTGCTGATCGAGCAGCAGAGAGAGCACGCGCGCCGGATCGTCTTCGGAGAGAAGCTGGGAGATCGAGTCGATCGGCAGCCCGAGTTCGCGGAGAAAGCAGATGATCTTCATCCGCTTCACATCGTCCTCGGAATACAGCCGGCGCCCGCCTTCGGTCAGCTCGCTCGGCACGAGGATCCCGCGCGTATCGTAGTACTGGACCGTGCGGACCGTCACGCCGCAGAGCTTTGCGATCTCCCCCGTCGTGAATTTCGACATGGCGTATCACCTCCTTTGCCGCCATGATACCACATGACGCAGCGTCACAAGCAAGACCTGACGCAGGGGGATTTTTCAAAAAACTGGAATTCTCTCTCAAACCGGGGCATCCGCACAGTCCGTGACGACGACGCGGCATCCCTCCGGGCCCTCCACCGTCCAGCCGTCAGCCGAGCCCTCCCGGATCGTGAGCGCGCAGGTATTCCCCTCGAAGACCGCCGTTGCCGAGAACGCGCAGGTCACGACGGGCACGGTCAGCGGATCCGATGTCGACGGCGCGAGGCGGACGATCTTCTTCTCCGCGTCGACCGCCAGCCCGGATGCCGCCGTCATGGTCGTCCAGGAGGACAGCGGGCGCGTGTAGCGGAAGCCGCACTCCCAATGGTCCCACAGCGCGCCGAACCGCCTCTGGTTTCCGTGGATCGTCGAGACGAGCGCATCGGCAGTCTTCCGCTCTCCGACCGACATCGCGAGGGCCGCCGTGACATAGCCGATCCCCGTCCAGTTGGCCTCCGCCTGACAGTTGCGGTAGGTCATGAGCGTGACCGGATCCGCCGGGGCGGCGTTGACGAGCCCGCCGTCCGGGGTGAAGTTTGCCGCCATGATCGCCCGGAGCACGTCGCGCACCCGGCTGTCCGGCAGATTCCCGCCGATCCCGGAGGCGCGCAGGAACCACTCGCCGTCGAGCTGATCCGTCATGATCGAGGCGTCGAACGAATCGCCGTCGTCCGCGCCCTTCCGCCAGAGGAGATAGTACTTCCCGTTCCACAACCGCCTCTCGAGGGAAGCCATGCCGCGTGTGCGGATTTCTTCCCATCCGCGCCTCCGCGCTTCGTCGCCCAGGATGTCGGCAAGGCGGACGGCCGCTTTCAGGGCGGAGAGCCAGAGGACGGAAATATAAACGGGCGTTCCCGCGAAGTTCCACGCGTCGTAGGTGTTGCGCCTCGTCCCGTGATCCGGCAGACCGTCCCCGTCCTCATCGAGCGCCTGCATGGAATCCATCGCCTTTTTCACGGGGACCCACATCCGCTCGAGATAGCCGCGGTCTCCCGTATAGAGATAGTCCCGGCATACCATCAGAACGAACTGGTGGTTCATGTCGACGCGGTCGTAGCCGTTGTCCACATGATCGAGATCCGGGGTGAAGAAGTGATGCGCGCGGCCGTCCTCCCGCTGATGCGCGGCGCCCATTTCCATCTGCCTCTTCTGCAGATCCGGGAACAGAGCGAGCAGGCCGAACGAGGCGTGATAGGTGATGTCGGTCGTGTGGAAGCCGCAGAAGCCGAGCCCTTCCCAGAGCCCGAACTTGCCGTCGTACAGGTACCACGAATCCTTCACAATGGTGGAGAGATGCCCGCTCCACGCATCCGGATAGACATCCGGCAGGCTCGTCCGATATAAGAGCGCGGCAAAGCGTTCCGCCCCGCCTTCGATGCGGTCCCGTCCGTCCGCGAGGAAGCGGTTGACCTCCCGCGCGTCGGAAAAACGGTTTTCGTACCAATGCCCGAGGCGTTTTCCGTCCTTGCCGTAATGATTCGGGAAGAACCACGAGAAGAGGAAGCGGACCTTCTTTGTCTCACCGGCCGAGAGCGTCATCCGGCTGCAGAGCGCGCACGAACCGAAGCGATGATCCCTCATCTCCGAGAGCGAAGAGCGGCAGGCCTCGAGGAAGGCCTCTTTCTCCTCCCGCGTTCGGGGATAGCCGGGCATGATCGTCCGGATCCGACCGAGGATCGACTGCGCGAAGGGATAGGCGCAGATCGCTTCGAGCCGATTGTCAATCGCCTGATCCGTCAGCTCCTCGAGGTGCGCGGGGATCGGCTCCGGACGACAGCCGACAGACGTATCGGGGAGCGTGCCCGTTTCGCGGAAGCCGAACAGGCAGGATTCCTGCGTCACGCCGAGCTCGGTGGAAGCGATGTATTCCCGGATAAAACGGAAGTGCTCGGCCGTGATCCGGGTGATCTCGCCGCCCTCCGCCGAGAGACACAGCGATCCGCGGTCCGCCTCCCGAGACTTCTCTTCCCACGGATGAGTTGGCAGGGCGTTCAACAAGATCCCGCACCGTTCCCCGTCCGCGTACGATTCGTTGACGCAGCCGCCGCGATTGCAGAAGCTCGGCTCCAGCGTGGAGAGCAGGCTGACTGTGAGAGGATGATCGGAGGGATTGGTCAGGGTAAAGTCGAGATAAAAGCCGGGCGTTGCGCTGTCCTCGGTGTGATGGGGGACAAAAGGCGCGACGGCCCGCATCCGCACCTCGACCGGGAGCGCGCTGTCCTCGTATGCGAGATCGCAGACGGGAAACCGTCCCGAGAAGACGATGCGCTCGACGGGCTTGTTCCACGGGAACATCCGGTAGGTGAAGTCCTCCCACGCCGTTTTCATCCCGAGCTTGCGCACGACGGGACGCCCGCCGTCTTCCCCCGCCCGCACCCAGAACGACAGCGCGCCTGCGGAGCCCTCGCCGTCGTCGGCCGGTCCTTCCCAGCAGCGTGTCGCCCAACGTTCCGCATTGGCGATCTGCCATTCATGAAACTCACCGTCCGGGAACAGCTCGACCGATCCCGTTCCGATCCCGCCGAGCGCGATCCCGCTCTTGTGCTGAGTCTCTGTCACAATCACAGCCATGATGAATCCTCCTGCGTATTCTTTTTGTTTTCCGCCTCAGTATATCACAAAACGCCTGCGGAGTCAAGGAACCAAATGACAGCGCCGCCCGCCGGACAGCACAAAACGGATCCCGAAAGACGCCGGAATCCGTTCTGGATCGTTCTTCTGTCCCCTATGCTTCCGGAATGACGAGGGTTTGCCCCGCGAAGATGAGATCGGGGTCCGCGATCGCATTGGCTTCGGCGATGCGATGGAACAGCGAGCCCGAGCCGTAGAACCGCGACGCGATCTTCCAGAGGAAATCCCCGAGCTTGACGATGTAGGTCAAAAACCCCTTCGGCCCCTCCGCTTCGGGCTCTTCGGGCGTCTCGGACTGCGGCTGGCTCTCACTCTCTGCCGCCGGCCGCTCGATGTAATGGCTCTCGGAATCGAAGCGCAGCAGTCCGCCGTTCGCCGCCGCTTCCTCCTTCAGCACGCGGAGCGCCGCCTCGGAATCCACCTCTCCCCGGGAATAGAGCCGGTCGGTGTCCTTCCATGCGCACAGCGGGTTTTCGAGGCTGCCCGATCTTTCGTCGGACGTCCGCGGCGTCGTGCTGACGTAGTCGCTCACCGCGATCCGCACCTTCGATGCCGGATCGATGCGCCACGTGCCGTCCTCGTAGATCGTTCGGCCGTCCTTCACGAGCTCGACCACGGCATCATTCGTATAATATACGTCGATCCCGGTCACGACGGAAAGCAGCGTGCCGCCCGCATGGGTCATCGCATAGCGCAGCAGCTCGAGCAGCTCTTCATAGGTGATCTCGTAGCCGTAGATATGGTTGTTGAAGGGGAACATGGCGTAAACGGAGGAGACCGTGATGTCGCACGCATCCTTCCCGGCCGGGATCTCGTAATTCACGCGGATGCCGCCGTTGTTCACGAATCCGATCTCAGCCCCCACCGCGCGGGCATAGATCGACGCCATCCAGCTGCCGCAGGTGGAGTCGCGGACGATGGTCCCGTCGTCGGGGGAAGGACTCGGCTTTCGCGCAGGCGCGGTGATCGAACCGATCTTTTCGTTCAGCACCTCACGGATCGCCTCGATCGCGTCGTCCGACACGCGGGCCACCTCCTCGTCGAGCTCGTCCGCATTCCTGCCGTCCCGCAGAAGCGACGCGTGATGAGCGGTCACCGAAACGGTCTTCGCCGCGTCCGTTCCGGCAAAAGCAGGCGCGCCGTCCTCCCCGCACCGGAAGAGGAGCTCGGCGTATGCATAAGCCGCAGCATCGCATGTCGGCTGCAGGTACGCGATGCCGGATATCCCCTCGCCGCAGCGGTTCTCGTGGCTGTGTCCGCCGAGGATCAGATCGAGGGCGGAATCCGGGTCGATCCTTTCGGAGATCTCGGCGGCGTCGGTGTGCGTCAAGAGAATCGTCGCGTCGCACATCCCGCTCTCCTCGAGCCGGGCCGCGAGCTCTTCAAGCGCGTCATAATCCTCGACGAGCGTGTAGCCCGCGCCGGTAAACCGGGTGTACATGATGCTCCCGGCATAGTTTTGTGCGAAGCCGACGACGCCGATCTTCACGCGGACCGTCCCGCCCGCCTCATTGACGGCGGTCTTT
Source organism: Clostridia bacterium (assembly GCA_017412675.1). Taxonomy (GTDB): domain Bacteria; phylum Bacillota; class Clostridia; order Oscillospirales; family CAG-272; genus UMGS1696. Next base: position 12,030 of record JAFPWV010000051.1, on the reverse strand, counting down.
TCGAGAATGACATAGTCCTTCGTGAACGTCACGCGATCGCCGTTCTGAAAGAGGTTCGAGAGGACGACCGGGACGAGGTTGACGCCGTCTTCCCCGCCGCGGGTATCGTCCTTCATGGTCCCGTCGCCATCGATCGTCGCCTCGATCCCCCAGTCGAATTCGTGGTTGCCGACCGTGACGGCGTCGTAGCCCATCCGGGAATAGGCCGCCGCCATGGGATTCCCTTCGAGCAGGTTCGAGAGCATGCTGCCCTGGAAGATGTCGCCGGCATCGAGCAGCAGAGCGCGGTCCCGATCCCCTCCGCGGGCGTCGTTCACCTTGTCCGCGATATACGCGAGGCGGTATTCGTATTCGTCCGTCGCCGTGGACGCGAGTGAGCCGTGGACGTCGGCAGTCTCAAAGACGGGCAGCCGGTACAGATCCTCCGCCGCCTCTGCCGCCGTCATCAAGGCCGCGCCGAGGAGGCAGACGGTCAGCATCCAAATCATCGAGGTTTTCTTCTTTTTCACGGTTTTTCTCCCTCGCTCTTCTTGATTCGATAAGCATCACCGGGGAAACGGGCGCTTGTGGGCATGGTGGATCGGATTCATTCCTCCGCCGCTTCGATCAAGGCGCAGAGGTTTTCATACGGCACGTCCGCCTGGATCTCCTGCGAAGGCGCGAGGATGTACCCGCCGTCCCGCCCCATGTACGCGGCGATTTCCCGCGCTTCCTTCCGCACCTCCTGCGGCGTTCCGTACGGCAGAGTCCGCTGGGTGCTGATGCCGCCCCAGAACGCGATCCGGTCGCCGTAGCGGTCCTTCAGCTCGTAAATGTCCATGCATTCTGGCTGGACGGGGTTGAGCGCGTCGATCCCCATGTCGTAGAGGTCGGGCATGATCTTGCGGATATCGCCGCAGGAATGGATCCAGACGTCGAGCCCCGCGTCCTTGATGATCCGGTATTCCCGCTCTTCCCCGCCCTTGATCATCCGCCTCCAGGTCTCGGGCGACATGAGCAGATCGCGCTGGGATCCCCAGTCGCTGCCGAGCAGGATGCCGTCGATGCCCGGGATGTTCACGATGTTTTCGAGCATCACGAGGTTCTTATGGATGATGAAATCGAGCAGGCTCTGGGCAAATTCCGGATCCCCGGCGAGGTCGGCGAGGAAATTCTCGATCCCGCGCGCGAAGTTCGCCTTCTCGAAATGGCTGCCCCAGATCGTCACGAGGACGTAGGCGTCGGTATTCTCCTTGAGATTCCGCACTTCCTCGGCGAACTGCTCGTAGCTCCCGTAACCGACGGTCTTCGGCAGGAAGCCGGGCGCCTCCTCGCAGCCGTATTCCGGCGGGAGATCCTTCCAGCCCCACCACGGACAGCCCACGGGCAGCACATGGTTTCCCATGCCGTAATAGATTGCGTTGCCGTATGAGATCAGCCCCGCCTTCTGCTTTTCCCGCAGTTCCCCGGTCACATACCGGTCGTAGAGCCTTCCGAAATACGCCTGCTGACCGTCGCCCGCAAGGTGGATGCAGGACGGTGTCCGATCCGGCGTCCTGTGTGCGAGCGCCGCTTTGACGCGTTCATATCTGGTCATGTGGAGCTCCTTTCTCAGTCTGCCGCGATCACCACGGCCTGACCCGGCTTCAGCTTCAGCTCGATGCTGCCGTTCTCAACGGTACAGGAGCACAGGGGACGGTTCCCTTCGGCGGTGATCTCGGAAACACGCCCGGCGGTGAATGCCGCATCGGGCAGATTCCAGCGTCCCGCCCGGCCTTTCTCCGAATAGGCGATAAAGAGGCGGTTGTCCTCCGTGAGCGGCAGGATGACGTCCCCGCCGCGCTTCACGACGATCCCGTTCTTCGTGACGGAACGGTCGGCACCCCGGCTCTCCACGCCTTCCGAGAAGCGCGCGGTGTAGCTGCCGTCTTCGTTTTTTCGAGGCCCGTCCGTTCATAACGGTTGAGGTAGAAATACGGGAGCTGATACGTGCAGAATTCCCGGAGGAACGCGGGGACCCAGTCCTCGGGGCGGATCCCGTGGGACATCCAGAGATCCTCGCCGTGCATCGCGCCGTAATAGACCGCGCCGAGCGCACCGTCCGTCAGATGCCCGCTGTAGAGGGACGGCGGGATCTTCAGGCAGTCCTCGGGCGTCATGCAGCTTGTCCACCACGTCGCGGCGATCCTGCCGAGGGTGCGGATCGGGGCGTCCTTCCACGAACCGACGGGAAGCTCATCGACGTGCTGCGCGTAGAAGCGGCGGATCGGATGGCCGGGATCGTCGGCGCGGAGCGGCAGTTCACGGTAGGGATACTCGGACGTCACGTCGATCCCCTCCGCGCGGATGTAGTCGAGGATGGCACAGCGCGCGGCATCCTGCTCTTCCACGGTCGTGCGGGGATAAAAGCTCTCCGCGATGCAGAAATTGTCGAGGTGCACCGTCCCCGCCTCGCGGACCGGAACGGTTTCGAGAAATTTCTCCCAGTACTTTTTGAACAGACCGCTTTCCCAGAACTGCTTGTAGGAGACCTTATAGGCGTTGCGCCCGTTGAAGACCTCGATAACTGCCGGTTCCCCGTTCGGGTGCTTCACGATGGCGTTTTCCCGGACGAAATCCGCGTGGGATTCGTTGTCGCCGTACTCATCGGCGAGATTGCCGTGGACGCTGACGACCGTGTGATATTTCTTCGCCTCCCCGATCAGCCAGAGCAGGCTTTCGCGGCCGTCGCGGTCGCAGTCCCGCTTCAGAAAATCGTTGACCGTATGCATCTCCGGGTAGCAGTCGTCATGGCCGAGGCCCTGCCAGCCGACGAGATACACGATCTTTTCGATCCCCTGCGTGAGTGCGTCGACCGTTTTGATGATGCCGAGCGCCTCCTCGAACGTGATCTTGACGTCCGACACCCCGCGGGGATAATCCGGCACCGCCAGAAACATCTTCATCCACAGCGTTTCGGAATAGTCGTAACGGAACGGTCCTTTCATCGTGATCCCTCCTATGAGTTCATTTCAGGTCCTGTGCCGCGGCTTCGACAACGGAGCAGAGCAGCTCCCGGTCGTCCACGTCCGCGACGAGCATGGGCTTCGCGCCCGGATACGGCAGATCGGTTTCGACGGACGCGCCGGCCTCCCGCATCCGGCGGAGCGCGTTTTCCGTCGGCTTCACGAGGAAGCGGTCGTCGTACACCCCGCCGATGACCCTGCCGCGGCAGTAAACGAGGTATTCCCCCATCATCGGACGGAAGGTGATGCCGTCGAGCGGGGATAGCTGTTCGAGCACATAATCGAGAAACGCTCTGTCAGATGCCATTGGATGCTCCTTTCGTCAGCGCGTCGAGCAGCGCCGCACATCCCTCGGAAATGTCGCGCCAGGTCGACTCGAAATTGCCGGTGTACCACGGATCGGCGATGTCGCGCGGTCTGTCCGTCCAGTCGAGTAGGAGGCTCATCCGGCCGTCCGGGTCGCCGCCGCAGATCTGTTTCATGTATGTGAGGTTCATCCTCTCCATGCCGATGAGATGATCCCATCTGCCGTAATCCGCGCGGGTAAGCCGTCGGGCGCGCTTGTCCCCGCAGTCGAGGCCGTGTTCCGAGAGGATCTTCTTCGCCGGGGGATAGACCGGATTGCCGATCCCGTTCGGGCCGATCTCCTCGTCGCTCGTCGCCGCGGACGCGATTTCGAAGTCCTCTTCCATCCCCGCGCGCCGCACGAGGTCCTTCATGATGAACTCCGCCATCGGGCTGCGGCAGATATTGCCCCAGCAGACGAAGAGGATGCGGATCTTACCGTGTTCTCTTTTCATCCTTCCCTCCCGTCACGGATTGCCGTAGGTCAGGCATTCATGGAGAAACGCTTCGATGTTCTCGAGCGGGGTACCGCCGACGATCCCGTTTCCGGCCGCGTATAAAAAGCCGCCCGCGGGGGAATCGAAGGTGTCGCGCATGAGGCGGACCTCGCGGCGGACATCCTCCGGCGTGCCGTGGATGAGCGTGTCCTGCACGTCCATCCCGACCCAGAACGCCACCTTTCCCTTCCACATCTCCGCCACCTCATCCCAGTCCATCGTATGCTTCTGGATCGGGTGCAGAACGGAGAGCCCGCATTCGATGAGATCGCCGATGATCTCCGTGATGTTGCCGCAGGTGTGGAGCCAGACGTCCACGTCACACCCGCGCACCAGCCCCCAGAGCTCGCGGTAGTAGGGCTTGATGAATTCCCGGAAGGTGGCGGGGCTCATCATCAGCGCCTTCTGCGTGCCGAGGTCGTCGCTGATCATATAGCCGTCGGGCTTCACCTCGCGCATCGCACGCCGGAACAGCTTGATTTCCGTATCGCAGACGGCACGGTGCAGCGCGTGGACCTCGTCGGGATAATCGTAATAATCCATCATGAGGGTCTCCATCCCGCGGAAGTTCCAGATCCGCTCGTACATGAGGGACCAATGGTGGATGAGAACGTATTTCCCCTCGGCACGCGCGCTCTCCGCCATCCGGGCTGCGTCGTCGAAAAGGCCGGGCGCGTCGGTGTCGGGCAGATCGGCGAGCAGCGCGGGGAGATCGTCCCAGTCCGGGAGCGCGGCGGCGGAATCCATGCCCGTCACCCGGGACCGGTCGATCTCGGGAAGCCGCCAAAAGAAGCCGTCGGGGCGCGGCGTGAAGGACGGACAGGGGAACGGAACGACCGCCACATCTTCGTCGTAGCAGTCAAATCGGGAGAGCGCATTTCCGTACTGCTCCCAAAGCCCCTCTCCCCACCATTTCGTAAAAGCACGGGGAGGACGGGGCGGATTCCCGAATCGGATGGCTGCGCGGACTTCCTCTTTCGTCAACATGGTCGTCACCTTTCTGCGTTTCAGAATGCTTCATGACCGCTCCCCCGGGCGTACCGGCGGGAAAACGGCCGTCACTGCCAGACTTCGTTCCGGTTCCACCCGGATTCCTCAAAGCTGCCGTCCGTATCGTACAGCCGTCTCAGGAGGCACGCGCTCTCGGTGATGGAATACGGCGGGTTCTCCTCGCCCTCTCCCCAGACGCATCCGGCGGCAAAGGAGGCGTCCCGGAGCCAGTTCGGAAGGTGATCCCATGTGGTGAGGAGGATCCCGTATGCGCCGAGCTTCTTCGCGTCGGCGGCGAGGGAGCGGATGTTCTCGCGGTTGTCCCACGGACAGACGACGGTGTCGAACCCCTTTTCCATGAGGACCGACGTCGTGACATTGAATCCGCCGCGGTAATCGTACTGCCAGTCCGCCAGAATGATCCTCCGATCGAGCAGATCGAGCGCGGCGGCGGTGTTCCGGTTGTCCCCGTTCGCAACGATGGGACCCTCGCCGAAATCGGAGCGGCGCAGGAACTGATCGTGCCAGACGATGGGACGGCGGCCTTCGGCGCACACATCCTCCGTCAGGCGGTTGAGGAATTCCGCGAGCAGCTCGTGGGGAACCCGTCTGCGGCAGCGGTCGCAGGTGGCGAAGGAATACGCCTCGTCGAATCCGAGGTGGAAGTAGCTCCCCTTTCCGCAGAGATCGATGAGCTCCGCGCGCATCTCGCCGAGCAGCTTGCGGGTGTCGGGATTCGAGAGGCACCACGTCCAGCCGTCCGGCTCGAACAGGCGGGAGAGGCGCGGATCCCGGTTCAGGATCACATGACGCCCGAACCCGACGCGCGCCTGGGTCGCGTGACCGAACTGATTCGACATGGGGATGACCTCCATGCCGTAGCTGTTCGCCAGGCTGACGAGGTCCTTCAGCTCGGATCTGGAGAAAGCGCGGTCCCGCCACGCAAGCGCGGGTTCACACGCATACGGGAAGGTCCCCCAGAACTCGAGGACGATGTGGGTCATTTTGAGAAATCCCGCGAGATGGATCGCCTTCTCGATGTTATAGAGCTTCGTGTCCGGGAAGAGGCAGAAATGGACGGCGCGGAAGGGGATCGCGGGGCTGTCGTGCGCCTCGGCGGCGGAAAGATAGAACGCTTCCTCCCCTTCAGCCAGATTTTCCGGGCAGATCAGCTGGACGAGGGTCTCGATCCCCAAGAGGAGCGAATGCCCGTCCGTACCGACGACGGAAACGCCGGACGCATCGACCCGGAGCGCGTAGGCATCGCCCTCCCGGAGCATTGCCGCGGCATCACCGATCGTGAAACGGAAGCCGTCGCCGCCGGGGATGAGGTCGAGCGCGGACGCGTCGCAGGAAAACCACCGCCAGAGGGTCTTGACGCGCTCCGCGCAGTCCGGAGTCAATCCGCTCACGCGGGCGCTCACCTTCGCGCCGAAGACGAACCGCACGGACTCATCCTCCCAGAAGGATTTCGGGGCGGGATAGAGATGTCTCAGATACATGAGGAACGCTCCTTTCGCTGTTTACTGCCGCTTTTGCGCGCGGGCGAGGATCTCCGGCATCATCAGTCCCATGAGGATCTCCGCGTCGGTCCAGCCGGATTCGCTGCATCGGACGGCCCAGCCCACGTCGTGCGGACAGCCGTATGCTTCGCCGAGATCCATGTCGAATGCCCGGCACCACGATCCGTCGGTCTTCGGGTCGTCGGAATGAATCTGCGACTTCATGCAGAACGCGGCGACATCCCGCCAGAGACCGCGGTATCTTTCATCCCCGGTGACGTGATAGGCGACGGCAAATCCGACGGGCAGCCAGTTCGTCGAGTAGAGAAGGTCCGCGACCGGGTCGCCGTTTTCCGTCAGAAGCGAACATTCTCCCCTCGATTCGCGGGAACAGTTTGCCCGGTAGCCCGTATCCCACTCCGCGATGCCGCCCGAGGGATGGCGGTGCGTCAGAAGATCGTCCGTCACGCGGGTCAGCATCCTCCGGTGTTCCTCCTCCCCCGTCGCCTGACAGAGGAGCGCGAGGGGCAGAATGAGGCGGCACAGCTCCTCCGTTTCGCTCTGTTCCCGCTTCGTGTCGGGATAGAGCGCCATGATGGTCTCGAGCCCGCGGCGGCCCACGTCGAGATAGGTCCGGTTTCCGCCGACGAGATAGGCGAGAAGGAGCGCGGCATGGTAATAGGCGTTGTAGTGCGCGGAGGCATGACCGTGTTCCGCCCCGGCAAGCGCGCGGATGCCGTCCTCGTCGAGGTGCGGCGCGTCGGTGCGCGAGACCCGGCAGCCGTCCTTCGCGGTGGTCTTCACGAGGAAGTCGAGCGCGCGGCAGACTGCGGGGAATTCGCGCCGATCGCCGAGGAGGAGGCAGCGATAGAGCGCCGGGAGCATGGCGCGTGCCGCGTCGTCCTGATAGCAGACCTGCCAGGCCGTGTCGGTCCAGCGGAGCATCCCGTCGAAGAGGCCGCCCTTGATCTGCATCGGTCCGAAGACGAAATCGGTGAGGTTCTGCGCGACAGCCTCGGCGTGGTCGTCCCCATACAGCGCGGCATAGAATCGGAACGCGCCTGCCGCTTCTCCGGTGCAGTCCGTGCGCACGCCGTCGGCGATCCGCTGCACCCCGTCGGGATCGATGTCGTGGCGCAGTCCTTCCCGGATCCCGCCCCGGCCTTCGTCCACGAGGTATCGCCCGAGCCATCGGATCCCGCGCTCGACGGTGTCCCGGAGGCACGTCTCGAAAACGGCGTCGTCCGTGAGATCGGCATCGGTGCCGTAGCGGACGGGGGGCTCCGGGAGGACGGCGGGCTCGCTGCCCGTGATCCACTTTGCGATATAGACGATGAGACGTCTCCAGGCATCCACCGGGGCGAACCGCGCGCGGTTGTAGTTACGGAGCTCGAAGGAGGTCATCATGAGGTTCTCCCCGACGGTCCAGAGTCCGGGGACGGCGCCCTTCATGATCTCGCCGCGCTCCGCCTTCCAATGGCGGTGAGCGATGATGTGTTCCCGGTACGCGAGGAGGATCTTCATCCCAGGGACGCCGTAATACGGCTGGACCATGCGGTTGCTGCCGTCGTCAAGAAGATCCCCGAAGGAGAGGCCCGGGATGGCGTTTTCCTCTTGGGTCACGACGACCAGTCTTCCTCGGGTGGTGTCGGCGGGCGGCGCGGAATAGATGCCGATCCAGCTGCCGAGCGCCTCGGTGAAGCACTTTTTCCCGGCGGCACATTCCGCCTCGAGGCGTTCGCGGAGCCGTGGATCGAGGACGATGCCCGCGCCGAGGATGCAGTAGGCGTCATAAGCAGAGAGATCCGCGCCGATCGCCTCCTCCGGCTTCATGCGGGTGATGTCGGCGCCGCAGGTTTCGAGGATGGCGGAAAAGTCGGAGATGGCGTCTGCGAGAAGCAAGCATTTCATGAGGAGGTCTCCTTTGACTCGGAAAAGGGATCTGAAAACGTTCTGTCTTATTATATCAATTCCCGCGCAGGAAATCAAGGCAAAAAACGGTTGAAATCCGACGTGAAATCCTGTATAATGAGTATAACGATCCAAACAGCGGCGGTTCCGCAGCCGCGTGAACAGCGGAGGTGCATGACCAAGATGAGCGAACACAAGTTTACGATCCACGAGCCACCCAAAGCAACGCCCTCGACCGCCCTGCCCGACGGGCTGATTGCGGGCAACGGAGACGTGACCGTCATCCTCGCCGGAACGGCGGACCGGGTCCGGTTTTACATCGGCAAGGCGGATTTCTGGAAAGCCGACGGCAGGGTCTACGTCGACGAGAGAGGCGGGATCGCGCCGCTCGGGCTGGCGGAGCTCTTGCTGCCCCAGCTCGCCTACGCGGATTATGAAGCAGAAGAAGACCTCGACAACGCCTGCATCCGCCTGAACCTCACCGCCGGGAAATTCTCGGCATCGCTGACCGTCACGGTCTGCGCGGGGGACAACGTGATCCTCTTCGCGCTCGACCGCACGCATCCCGCGATATCCGCGTCGCTCGATCTTCTGCCCCTCAGAGGATCGGAAGCGACGGCTTCCCGCGAGGAGGACGGCGACGTCGTCGTCACGGTCCGCGGCTTCGACACGTCTGCCTGCCACTTCCCGACCTGGGGGATCTCTGCGCTGCGCCGGATCACAAGGACCCTATCGGCCGGGCGGGAGCGGATCGTGTGGGCGGTCTCCGTCGCGACGAACCACGACACCGCAGCCTATCGTGCTCACGCGGTCGAAAAGGTGCGCGCACTCGATGAGGCTGCCTCCGAACGGCTCCTGAAAGCGCACGCCGACCATTGGGCGAGATTCTGGGCGAAGAGCGGCGTGAGCCTTCCGGACGAAGACCTCGAGCGCTGGTGGTATGCCGGGATCTATGCGGTCGCCTGCTGCGCGGGGAACAAAAGATTCCCGCCCGGACTGTGGGGCGCATATGCCACGGCGGACGGGATGGGATGGTTCGGCGACTATCACCTGAACTACAACTACGAGGCGCCCTTCTACGCGCTGACGGCATCCGGCCACCCGGAGCTGCTCGCCTGTTACGCTTCCCCGCTGAACGATTCTCTGCCGATCGCCAAGCGCTACGCGTCTGAGTTTCTCGGCGTCCGCGGGGCATACTTCCCCGTCGGGATCGGTCCGCTCGGCATGGAGACCGACGTCCGGCCGGACACCAAGGAGCACGGGCATCTCTTCCTCGGGCAGAAGAGCAACGGAGCCTACGCGGCCGTCGTCCCGATGATGCATTGGTACGCGACGCGGGACGAGGCGTTCGCCCGGCGGGAGTACTACGAATTCCTGCGCGCCGTGGCCGAATTCTGGGAGGACTATCTCGTCCTCGAGGACGGGACGTATCAGATCTACAACGATGCGCTGAACGAGGTCGGCTGGTATTCCGGCCCCGATTATATGCCGGAGGGACAGGACGACCGAAACCCGATCCTCTCCCGCGGACTCGTGCGGATGCTCATGAAGCTGATGATCGATCTCGCTTCCGCGCTCGGCGTCGACGAGGACAAGATCCCCGTGTGGCAGGACATCCTCGACCGTCTCCCGGAGGCCGGGATCATCGAAAAGGACGGCGAGCGGATCCTGCGCGGCATCGACGGAAGCGACGCGCTGCGCGAACTGACGATCGAATACATGATGCCCATCGGCGCGATCGGCAAATACACATCACCCGCGCTCTTCGAGGCGGCGAAAAACACGCACCGGCGGCTCGGCATCTGGGACAGCCACAACCGCTTCTGCGCGTATTATCCCATGGCGGCGCGGCTCGAATACCCGCCGGAGGAGATCATCGGTCACCTCCGCGAGGTCATCGAAAAGCGCGGCCTGCCGAACGGCATGATCCGCTACGGAGGCGGGGGACTAGAAAACAGCGCGGGCATCCCGGGAACGGTCAATGAAATGCTGCTCCAGAGCTATGAGCACATCCTCCGCCTCTTCCCCTCTTGGGACCGGTCGCGGGACGCCTCGTTCCACGGGCTCCGGGCATACGGCGCGTTCGTCGTCGACGGGGTGCTGAAGGACGGGGAGATCCGGGCGGAGATCCTCAGCGAAAAGGGGATGCCCCTCCGGCTCGAATCGCCCGGCGAGGGTTACTGCGTCCTCCGCGGCGGCGAAGAGATCGCGCTCGGCGGCGGGATCACCGAGATCGAAACCGTCCCCGGCGAGCGGCTGACCGTGTGCAGAAAAGCCGCATCCTGACGAAACCCCGGACACCGCGCCTTCACGGCGATCCGGGCAGAAATACAGGACATCCACGCATCATGACAGACGGCGGATCGAATCGCCGGGAAAGGATCGAACGATGATGACCACCAAAAAAATGACCGCGCTCCTTTTGAGTATCCTCCTGCTCGCGTCCTGCTTCATGGGATGCAGCGAAAAAGGAAACGGAGATCCCGCGGAAGCGCCGACCGGCCAGACGGCTGCGGAAAATCCCACGGCGGAAGCGGAAGAGGTCCCGGAGACGGAAGAAAAGCTCACCTGCAGCGTGCCGGAGGATCTGAAGCTCGACGGGCGTTCCGTGCGGTTCCTCCACTTCGCGGACCAGCAGACCTTCAACATCAACATCGAGGAGATGACCGGGGAGCTTTTGAACGACGCGGTGTTCTCCTCCAACCAGAACGTCATGGACGATCTCGGCTGCGTCTTCGAACACTTTGAAAACGGCGGCATCGAGCCCACCAAGCTGACGACCTCATACAAGGCGGGCGATGACATTTACGAGATCGTCTACGGCACGCAGTGGAAGGTCGCGCCGATCGTCTCCCAGCACATCTTCGCAAACCTCAACGAGAAGGAAGACAACTACATCGACTACGAAAAGCCGTGGTGGTACAAGAATTACATCCGCGAGACGATGGCCGACAACGACCACACCTATTTCCTCGCCGGAGACGCCTCCCCCGACGTGTTCCGCCGCTCGTCCATGATGATCCTCAACACGGACCTGCTCGCGGATATCGGTCGGGACGTCAACGACATCTATGAGGCGATCCTCAACGGCGAATGGACCTTCGACAAGCTTTCCGAGATCGTCGCGAGCCTGTACATCGACGGGAACGGCAACGGGAAGCACGATGTCGGCGACACCTTCGGCTTTGCCTCGTGGACCCGCAGCGACGTCGACCACTTCATGATCGACTGCGGCGTGCGCGGATGCTCCCGCGACGAAGAGGGCGTCCCGTCCATCACCTTCAACAACGACACGACGGTCAAGTTCGTCGAAACGCTCGTCGACTTCCTCTGGAACAACGAAGGATCGTACTACGTCGAGGGCATCCCGACCTTCGAGATGATGGAGAACAATCAGGTCCTGTTCCTCTGCGAGAAGTTCTCGCGCCTCGACATGATCCGCGACATGCAGACGGACTTCACGATCGTCCCCGTGCCGAAGCTGGATTCGACCATCGAGAACTACGGATCGGCCACCCACGACGACGCGGTGATCCTCTGCATCCCCGTGGTGAGCGCGAATGTGAAGACCTCCACGGCGGTGCTCGAGAAGATGGGATATTACTACTACAACGACGTCATGCCGAATTATTACGACGTGATCCTGAAAAGCTCACTAATCCGGATTGCTTCTACGGATGCCTCTCTGATTGCCGGTGATGTGTATTACTACCTTTATGACGAAAACGGCTTTGCAGGTGATGAATCCTACAACATTGTTCCTGGGTTGTATGACATGGAACAAAATGAGGATAACAGCGG
>JAFPWV010000050.1 GCA_017412675.1 Clostridia bacterium | reverse complement strand
GTATTTATGTACTACATCTATATCACAAGGATTTTTCGCTTCTGCCAATGCCAAAAAACCTTCTCCGTTTACAGATAGCTCACAGTGCTCATAAGCAGTGTTATCTTCGTTTTTAAACTCACGAGTTATTTCTGCTCCAAAAGCTTTGCAGTATGTTTCTGCTGCTTCAAAACTGTTTTTTACATATACCTGTGTATAATTCTTCATCTCAACCTCCACAAACTCCGATTTGCACTATTCATTTTGTCTTTTTCAGATACTCCGCGTCTTTCGGTTCATAAGGCACGGAAATAAAGTCTTTCTTTTGGTGGTACAAGCATCATACAGTCTCAACGTGGACAGACTTTGGAATAATGGACACACCGCGCTGCGCATTCCAGCGAAAACTACCTGTGCCGCGCTCTTACCGTATCCTCTCGAATTGTGAAGAGCACGATTTCAGCCAAGCTATGTCAACAGCCCTCTTTTGATGAGGCGTGATAGTCATTTTCAGTTGCGGGAAATCCATGTCAGGACAAGTCGTTCTCCGCTCGCGAACTTTCTGCTTCCTCTGTCCTGATTCTCAAACGCCTCCGGCAGACCGAGCGAAATCTTCGTCTCCATCTCCCGCCAGGCGGTGCATTCCGCTGTTACGATCCCGACGTCCAGATCCCAGTCGAGCCGATCCAGGATCAGCCCGCACCGGGTGCGCAAGCCCGTGAAGCTGCCCGCCTTCCACTCCGGCGGCAAGGCGTGCAGCAGCTCGACGGAATTGGAATCAGAATACACCAGCATTTCCTGTATGATCCCGCCGAGGCCGAGCAGCGTGTCCGTGCAGAAGACGTTCAGGCGGCGGTCGAGGTTGTGGTCGGTCATCCCGTTGTCATAAAATACGTCGCTCGACACGAGATGCAAGAGATCTTTCGCCAGCGATTTCCGTTCCCCCAGCCGCGCGAGGGCGAGCAGACGGTGGATCCAGCCGTGGGAAGCCGTGTCGTCCTTGCCGACGTTATACTGTCTGCGGTTTTCAAGCGCGCGGACGGCGGCGGTATGAAGCGCGGGATCGCGGTTTGTCTCAAATCCCGGCCATGCGCAGTACAGATGGCTGACGTGGCGGTGCTCGTTGTTCTCCCGGTACCCGGGATATGCCCATTCTTTGAGCGCGCCGCTTTCGTCCGTCAGATAGAGAGGAAGCCCTGCCTCCAGCTCATCGCACAACGCGAGGATCTTCCCGCTGTCCCATGAAAGAATGCTTTCACCTTCCTGCTTTGTCTGCGGCTTGGCGGTTTCGAACAGCCTTGCCATGCGGATCGTGTCGTGCGCGGCGGCAATGTCCATCGCCGTATTCATCGCGAGCGGACTGCACCGTCCGGCGGGGTGGTTCTCGGGCGAATAGCCGGGGAGGATCAGATAATGCTCTCCGTTTTCGAGCCGGGTCTTCCCGCGTTCATACCGGGCTTTCCCGGCTGCGTCCGTGAAGTATTCCGGGGTGAGGAGCTGCCGCCAGAAGTTCAGCGTCATCCGCAAGAGGGGACGCAGCAGACCTTCCGCAAGTCCGCCCTCCGGTGCGCCGTCCCACATCAGCGGAAGATCCCCGTAACACTGCCAGGCTTCAAACAGCGGATTCAGCATCCACGCGGCTCCCGCGTTCCAGTATTCGAAGGGATAGCCGATGTCATATTCGACCATCACGGCGCGCCGCCCATCCGTGTTGACCGGGCAGAGCACGGCGTCCGTCATGCCGTAGACCAGAGCGGCGTTTTCCCGCCAATCGTCCAGCTGCAGCGAGAGAAAACGGAAATACCCCTGTGCCGCCTCGGGCAGATTCCCCGCGTTCATGCCGGAGATCTGGATGTTGACGTTGGCGTCCATCGTGTAATATCCGTTCCAGCCGGGATACCACTGACCCGTCCACAGGCCGCAGAGCCGCGGCGCGGTGTGGGTTCCCGCGGACGAAAGAACATACCGGGAAAGCCGGTACAGCCGGGAGAGAAGCTCCCCATTCAAGGCGGAGGAGCTTTTTTGTTTTGCGAGAAGTTCTGCGAGCGAGCGACCTTCGTCCCCGGAGTCCCCCGGAACCGCGAGCGTATTCCGTCCGTCCCGGTCGCGCCGGAGAGGAAGGTCTTCGGCGAGCGCGGCGGTGTAATCCGCGCCGACTTTCGCAAAAAGGGCGTCGAGTCCCGCAAGCACCTCTTTCACAAGCGCTTCGGCGGGACCGGCGAACAGGGCATCCGGCTCGGCCAGCCCGGAAAGCGGGACCGTGGCGCCGATCAGCGTGATTTTCCGCGCGTCCCGGATCGAGAGGCACGGACAGTCTTCTTCCCATGAAAGAGAGACCGATCCGTTTTGCGCGATCTTTACGACGGTGAGGAATCCGCAGCCCTTCATGTCGCTGTTTTCGTAATCGTGATAACGGCAGAAGAGCGCGAGGTGGGATTCCCCGGCATAAAACCGGAATTTCATCTTCGCTTCCGGCGCGTCCGGGCGATCCCGGTGGAATCCGGGCATCTCCTCCGGCAGGGAGGGAAAGAGATCAAGCGAAATGTACTCATCACCGGAGGACGTGAATTCCGAAAAGACCGCGTCCCGGATGACCGAGACGAAATGCCGTTCGGAGACAGCAGGATCCCGCAGAACGATCTCCCCGCTGTCGGGACGCATCTCTCCCCGGCGTTCCGGAGCATCCTCCCGGACGGCGTGCAGCTGCATCCCGGGATGGAACGGGTAGAGGAACGTGCGGTTTCGGTGATGAATGTCCCAATCATCGTCGAAACGAAGCACGCTCTGCCGAGCCTCTTCGAGCTGACCGCGCACCTCGGGCGGGGTGAACCGGGGTTCCCGTGTAGGAAGGACGAGATCCATATGCTGATACACAAGGATCTCGTCGTCGGCCTCGCCGTAGACGGTCAGCCCCTGTTTCCCGTTCCCCGCGAACAGCCCCCGGTGCCAGTCGTGCGGATCGTGGGTTCGTGTTTTCTCTGTCATGATGCTTCTCCGTTTAAGCATTGAGGATGAGCGGCAGGTACCGTCAGTTTCCGTTGATCTGCTCCGCGATCTTCGCGTTGTTGCGCTCGATCGTCTTCGTCGCCATCTTCTCGGATTTCTTGTACATGGAGCTGACGTCGGAGGAATAGCTGCGCAGCAGATTCATAATGCCTTCGTTGTATCCGCCGATCTGGAAATACCACCCGAAATCATACGTTCTCGTCGCGAGGATGAGATCGAGCATCCGAGCGGAATCCTCGTCGCGGGAGACTTTGTTCTGGAGGGTCTGCTCGTAATAAGCCGGCGTGAGAGTATACATGGATTCGTACGCCAGCATTTCTGTGATCCAGCCCACGCGCGCGTAATCGTCCGTTCCGTAGCTGTTGCGCGGGATGTTGTACAGTCCCAGCGAGAAGGAGGCCGCGCTGCTGTAATACCGATCCTGATTCTCTTCAAACAGAGGGAGCGGAAGGATCCCGAAATCGTCCGCCATGTCGCGGAAGGTCGTCGCCGCGCCAATGAACTGCAGGAAGAAGAGCGCGCGTCCCTCGCGGAAGGCGATCTGCCCCCAGTCCTGATCGTAGCCGGCGCGCTGATAGGCGCAGGTCACGTCCTTGTTGTAGGCGTAGGCGGTGAACTTGTCGAACGCCTCGACAAATTTGTCGCTGTACAGCGTCAGCTCAAGCTGACCGTCCCGGTTGATCGTGCAGCATTTGATCCCGGCGGCGTTCACGATCCCCATCATGATGTCGTCCCAGATGTAGATGCCGTAGACGTCGTCCTTGTCGTTCGTGTGGTTCCCGTCGTTGTCGTAATCGAGATTGCTGTCGACCGCCTCCGCGTAGCCGCGGAAGTTGTCGATGGTCCAGGTGCGGTTGTTCACCATATCGTAGAAATTCGGCATGCCGTAATCCGCCGCCATGTTCTTGTTGAAGAAATAGCAGAGGGTCGCCTTGTTGTCGCCGATGGAGATGTCTCCCGTCATCTGGAAGACGGAATCCTTGAACGTGCACTCCTCGATGCAGTACTGATCCCACCAGGGCTTGGAAAGATCGAGATTCGGCACCTGCCGCAGATCCATGAGGATCCCGTTGACAAGCGCGTTGCAGGAGGCGTACGCCGAGATGCAGCAAAGATCGTAATCGTTGGTCCCGGCCTGGACGGAGGTGGTGATCTGCTTGTATCCGTCGGCAGTTCCCG
This sequence comes from Clostridia bacterium, assembly GCA_017412675.1. Taxonomy (GTDB): domain Bacteria; phylum Bacillota; class Clostridia; order Oscillospirales; family CAG-272; genus UMGS1696. The sequence continues at coordinate 1,504 of JAFPWV010000050.1, read as the reverse complement.
CAAACACGACGATTGGCCGGAAGACGCAGTTGCCTCGATCTTGTACGGTGATCACGCGCTGGTATTCCGCGTCGTTGATCGGTTCTCCGTTGAGCTCTTCCGCTTCAAAATCGTTGGTGAAGACCTCGGCGGACGTGCCCTTTCCTCCGGTGTCCTGAATGTAGACCGTAAAGGTCGCGCCGCCCCAGTCCGCATCGGACAGGCCGCTGTCGAGGCGCTCGTCCTGCGCGGCGGTCTCTTCTTCGGTTCCCGGAAGAACATCCGATGCCGAAGGCTGCGTTTCGGACGGGACGTCGGCGTTTGCGGTCTTCTGAGAACATCCGGTCACTGCGGCAAGGATCATCAGAAGCGCTGAAACCAAGGCAATTTGTTTTTTCATGATGACAGTTCCTTTCTATGATGGGCAGATCTTGAATGGACAACTTACGATGGGTCGTATGGCAATCTTATGTGAAGCGGACATCCTCAATCCTGACTTCCCGACGGCGTATGCGCGCCGGTCTTCCCGTCAGAGATTTAGTCCGGATCCCGTCGTCCCGAACGCTTCCGTCAGCCGGACCGCTGCACTGTCCGGGATTTCGAGCACTCCGCCGTGACGCTTCAGGCGCTTTCCGAAATCGTATTCCTCCGGCGCGAGCACGCGAAATTCGCCGGAGGACAGATCGTCCGTCATGAGGGGCAGGTACCCGGTCTGGGCGCGGTATTGATCCACGAGGAGGCACCACTGCCCCCGCTCCGCGAGCCGGTACGCCGCCGGGCCTTCGAGTCCGTAGAAACCGTCGAGCAAGGCGCACGGGACACGTTCCCATCCCCTGCCGTCCTCCGGAACGAGCACGTGACTCTGTTCCACTGTGATGATCTTTCCGTTGTCGTCCTTCGAGAAGCGATAGTAGAAGTCCCCGTCCCGCACAACGTCTGTGTCGATGATGTCGTTCGGTCCCTCGATCCAGAGAAACGTCGGGCTGAAGCGGTGGAAATCGTCGGTGAACGCGGCGTAAATGCGCTGTTTGGGGACGGGATCGCCCGCCAACCGGATGCACGAGGCCCAGAACACGAGCCAGCGGTCCCGCTCGGCGCACCAGACGGCTTCCGGAGCCCACGCGCAGCCCGCGTCCGGAGGAGCCAGTTCTTCGAGGCGCGGCTCGGACCAGCGGATCAGATCCTGTGATTCCCAGATCAGGATCGACCGGCTGCCGCGGTGGGAGTACTGATCCCAGTCGCCCTTCTGCGTATTGAGATCCGTGGCGAGGATGAAATACTTCCCGAGCCGCGCGTCGTACACAGGAAACGGATCGCGGATGCCGCGGGTGCCGACGTTCGAGCGCAGAACAGGTTCGCCGTTTCCGAGATCGGTCCAGTGAAGCCCGTCGCGGCTCACGGAAAACCAGATGCATTCGCGGTCGTCGTATCCGCGGCTGGTGAAATGGACGAATAAATAGGCCATGATGATCTCTCCGTGTTATGTGTCGTGCTGCAGTGTAAGGAATCAGTCTTCCTTACGAAG
>JAFPWV010000011.1 GCA_017412675.1 Clostridia bacterium | reverse complement strand
GCTTCAGAATGAAAAAGGAGGTTAGACCTGAGGCAGGGGGGATTCCCAAGGCAGGAACGGCCTTGGGCGGCGGTGATCCCCAAGAGGCTGGCCGTGGAAGCCTCTTGGGTCCCGTCCGGAAGGACAAAAAAACGATCGGCTTCGCCGATACCAAATCCGCAAGCGTCAGCGCGCAAGCAAAAGAAAAGGCGTACCTTCTTCAGGTACGCACTTTCTCATATTGGTGAACGAACTTGCCGCAGGCGCGCTTGTCCGTATTCCACAGAGACCCTTCGCGCCAAGGCGAGTTCGTCTCCTGTCTCCGCGGACCCCGCGGCGGACGGTTATTCGTCTTCTTCAAAGTTCATCGCAACCTGCTCGTCGGGCGCGGCAGCCATCTCCGCGGAGTCCGACGGCCCGCGCTCGGGATACGGGATCCCCAGGTGATCGTACCCCATCCGCGTCACCATCCGCCCGCGCAGCGTCCGCGCGAGAAACCCGATCTGCAAGAGATACGGCTCGCACACGTCCTCGAGCGTCACCGCCTCCTCGCCGATCGTCGCCGCCAGCGCTTCGAGACCGACGGGGCCGCCGCCGTAGTACCGGATGATCGTCTCGAGCATCCGCCGGTCCGTGCGGTCGAGCCCGAGGGCGTCGATCTCCATCATCGCAAGCGCTTCCTGCGCCATCGTGAGATCGATCCGCCCGTTGCCACGCACCTGCGCGTAGTCCCGGACCCATTTCAGGAGCCGGTTCGCAATGCGGGGCGTGCCGCGTGACCGGGAGGCGATCTCGAGGGCCGCGTCCGGATTGATTGGCACGTCGAGGATCGCCGCCGAACGCTTCACGATGACCGACAGCTCCGCGGGCGTGTAGAGCTCGAGCCGCATCTGCCCGCCGAAACGGTCTCGCAGCGGACGGGAGAGCTGGCCCGCACGGGTCGTCGCCCCGATCAGGGTGAAGTGCGAGAGCGGCAGATGGATGCTGTGCGCAGCCGGACCCGTGCCGATCACGAAGTCGCACGCGAAGTCCTCCATCGCCGGATAGAGGATCTCCTCCATCGTCCGGGGGAGGCGGTGGATCTCGTCGATGAAGAGCACGTCCCCGTCGCCGAGCCCCGCGAGGATCGCCGTGAGGTCGCCCTTCTTCTCGATCGCGGGTCCCGCCGTGATCTTGAGCTCGACCCCCATCTCCTGCGCGATGATCATCGCAAGCGTGGTCTTGCCGAGTCCGGGCGGGCCGTAGAACAGGAGGTGCGAGAGCGGCTCCCCGCGCAGCTTGGCCGCGCCGATCATGATCTTCAGGTTCTCCTTCGCCTTTTCCTGCCCGATGTACTCGTCGAGGGTCTTCGGCCGGAGGGCGTTTTCGTTTTCCCGATCCTCCGCCGACATCGTGGAGGACATGATCCGGTTTTCGTAGTCAAATTCTTCGTCCATGGGTTATCCTTTCATCAGCGCGGCGAGGGCGTTCTTGATGATGACGTCCGCCTCCGCCGAGGGGTCGACGTTTTTCAGGGCGGCGGTGATCTCCGAGCGGCTGTAGCCGAGGGTCTGAAGCACTTCCTTCGCGTCGGCGAGCGCGGCGGTCGGATTCGCGGCGGGGGAGGGATCGGCCTCTCCGGTGTCGTACCGGTCCGTGAAATGCGGGAATTTCTTCGGGATCTTGTCCTTCAGCTCGAGCACGACGCGGGATGCCGTCTTCGGTCCGACGCCCGGCGCGCGCGCGATCCCCTTCGAGTCCCCCGATGCGACGGCGGCCGCCAGCTTGCGGGGCGTCAGGAGGGAGAGGATCGACAGCCCGGCCTTCGGTCCCACGCCGGAGACGGAAATGAGGAGCTTGTACATGTCGAGCTCCTCCCGGTCTGCAAAGCCGTAGAGCTCGACAGCGTCCTCGCGCACCGCCATGTGCGTGTAGATGCGGACGGGCGGGGAATCGAGCGTGGAGCCGTCCGGCGCGAATTTCGGGGACGGAAGCTTGGCGATCGTCGGAGCGGTGACGGTCACGCGGTAGCCGACGCCCGCGCATTCGATGATGACGGCGCAGGACGCGGCGTTGATTTCAAAGATTTTTCCGTATAAGGTTTCGATCATGTTGTCGTCCGTTTCTTTCTTTTGATTGGCAGGTGGTTCTCGAAGACGCAGCAGAGCGTGAAGACCGCCGTCCCCGCCGTCGAGATGGCAAGCCCGCGGCGCACGCAGTCCGGGTCGTAGCTGAAATCGATCTCGTGCTCCCCGGCGGAGAGCGGGAGCGCGATCAGGCTTTCGCCGAGGATCGGGACGGGCTTCTGTTCCTCGCCGTCGACGGTGATGCGCCAGCCCTCGTCGTAGGGGATGGAGGTGAAGAGCAGCTCGCGGCCCGCGGGGATCGTCACGGTCCCGAAGAGGTGGTCGTCCCCGTCGGCAGAGAGATCCGCCCTCCCGTCCCGGAGCAGGCAGACGGCGCGGATGAAGGCCTCCTCGTCGAAGGTCCAGAAGCAGCCGACGCCGGAGCGGATGTAGAGCTCGTCCCGCTTCAGGACCAGGCCGACCTTGACCTCCTCGCCCGGGGAGAAGCGCCCGAGCTCGCGGATCGAGAGGTTCTGCCCGTCGAAGAAGGTGCCGATCTTCGAGCCGTTCAGCATGAGCGACGCCTCGCGCGGCCATCGGGCGGGGAAGTAGCAGTAGAGCGCGTCCGAGGTGGCGGGCCTGACGGTGAACGTGACGCTCGCGCCGCCGGAGCCGGACTTCTCAAAGCCCTTGTGTCCCGTTGCGAAGATCAGATCGCAGCCGAGCGTGTCCGTCGAGACGAGCTCCGCGCGGCGCCAGACCTCGCAGTCCTCCCCGGTCATCGCCGAGAGGAGGCGGTTCATGTAGGTGAAGGGATCGGTGTAGTCGTCCTCCTTGTCGTAGGAGAGGGGGAAGGCCGCCGTCGCCGGGTCCACCGCGTAGGCGAGGGAGAGGGCGTAGGGGTTCTCGTAGATGTCGATGTGCGTGTTCGTCGCGTCGTAAAGCTCGTAGAGGTCGTGGATGTAGTTCATCACCGGCTTGTTGTCGGTCTCGTCGACCATGACGTACTTCACGCCGAAGAGCGCGTCCGTGACCGCCGTCGCGCCGGCATACATCGACCAGTGGGACTGCGACGCGTAGCCGAACTGCGCGAGGAGGGCGACGGTGCGGGCGTTGAGGGTGGAGGTGGAATTGGAGAGCCCGCGGATCCCGAGCGCGAAATTGTCGTTCTTCTTGCGGTGCACGAGCTTTTCAAAGCGGTAGAAGCCGTCGTCCCGGCGGATCGCTTCCACGGCGGGCGCGTAGGTGTCGATCATCTGGCGGTAGGAATGCCGGTTCGAGAAGGACACGTCCTCGTCGAGCGCATGGATCATCGCCGCACCCCCCGCGAAGGCTTCGAGGCAGACGAGCGAGGAGAGGCCGATCGTCACGGCGCGGAGGGTCCCCGGATTCTTTCCGGAAAGGGCCCGGATCAGAGCGCAGAGCAGGGAAGAGATGAGCACGAGCAAGCCGATCCCCGCCCAGACGGAGGTGAAAGTCGGAAGGTGCTCCATGCCGATCTTCGACGCGACGACGATCAGGGCGCACCACCCGGCGGCGGAGACCAGAACGGCCCGGGGACCGATCCGGCGGACGCGCGCGAGGGCTTCGGCGGCCATCCAGAGGGCGAGCGCGGCAAACATGTAGGCGAAGCGGGCGTTGAGCCAGTTGGGACGCTGCAGCCCGTGCCAGAGGATGTCGAGGGTCGAGAGGTTGAAGGAGGCGAAGAAGAAGAGCATCATCCCGCCGAACGCGATCTTGCGGCGCAGGGGGATGTCCCGCGCGAGGAAGAAGAGGGGCGAGAGGATGAGGGAGAGGGTGCCGCAGTAGAGGAAGGGCATCCCCTCGGGGCGCACGGTGTCGTAGGAGCCGAAGAAGGCCTTCGTGAGGAGATCGAAGAACTCGAAATACTGCTTCGGCTTCCAGTCGGGCGTCGAAAATTCGAGCTTGCCGAACGAGAGGGAATAGTAGGTCGGCAAGAGGATGACCGCGCCGATTGCGACGGCCGTGAGGGAGAAGACGCCCACCCGCGCGAGGGAGCGGACAAAGTGCGCCGGTTCGTCGAGAGGGTTGCGCTCCGCCGGCGTCAGGGAGAAATACCGGACAAAGAACCAGATCAGGACGAAGAGGCAGGCCATGTAGCCGATGTAGAAGTTCGAGAGGATCGCGTAGGCGAGGGCGAGGGTGTACAGGCGGAAGCGCCCGCGCGTGATGAGGGCGTCGAGGCCGCAGAGGAGGAGCGGGAAGGCGATGAGGTTGTCCGTCCACATCACATTGTGCTGCATCACGACGGCGAACGAGGTGAAGGCGTAGAGGACGGAGAACATCACCGTGACGCTTCGGCGGAAGGAAAATTTCTCCTCGATGAAGTACCCGAACGCGAGGCCTGTGAAGCCGCATTTCAGAATGAGGATGACGTACATCGCCTCGAGGATCATGGACTTCGGGAAGAGCGCGGTGATGAGGGAGAAGGGGGAGGAGAGGTAATAGGCGAAGATGCCCATGAACTCCCCGCCGAGCGCGCGCTTGAAGGAGTAGAGGATCGACTCCCCGGAGCGGATGATCTCGCGGAACTGTTCAAAATAGTAGATGTACTGCGCGTTGAGGTCGAGGACGAGGACGGAGTTCTTGCCGAAGGGGAAGACCTCGATCATGGCGTAGAGGAGCGTCATGGCGAGGGCGGGGACGGCGAAGCAGAAGAACAGCGTTCCCCGCCGCCGGGTTCTCGCCCCGGGATCCGTTAACAGATTCACGGCGTCTGCCCTCCGTTCTCCTTCGCATCCTCCGGGTGATGGATCCGGCGGATGGCTTTTTCGAGCTTTTCGCGGGGGAGGGTCAGGTCGCGTCCGCAGCCCCGGCAGACGATGCGGATGTCGCTGCCGACGCGGAGGACCTCGAAATCCGAGGAGCCGCAGGGGTGTTTCTTCTTGAGAGACAGCGTGTCTCCCACCGCGATTTTCGGGATGGTCATCATGGACTCCTGCATATAATATCACAGTTTATATTATACCACGAAGAAGGAGGGAATGCAAGGAGTTTGTGAGAGCTTTTGGACGACTTCTGCGGTTTCTCCGGCGCTGCCGGCCTTGTTTCCTTTATGGAAGGAAGGAAAAGGTCAGAGAAAGCTCTGCGGAGCTTTCTCCCATTGAAAATTGCCTTGCGGCGCACCCAAGAGGCTTCCACGGCCAGCCTCTTGGGGATCACCGCCGCCCAAGGCCTTTCCCGCCTTGGGAATACACCCCTTCCTCGGGTACAACCTCCCTTCTGTTTCGGAAGCGTTGTTCAATAGAGCATAACGCCTCTTCATTTCAGGATTAAAAGGGGCCATCTCCAAGATGAGTGGCTCTAAAACGTCAGTGGCTCGCTCGCGCCTTGTTGTGCGGTGCTCCGTGTCCGATCTTACGACTCCGTCGTGGCAAGGGGTGCAGCGATGCGTGTTTGATCCGTTTTCCATCTGATACCGCACGGCGGTTTCCCCTCTTTTCTCTCCAAAAAACGGGAGACCGCCGGATCCGCAGTCTCCCGTTCTTTCAATGTTTGCCGTCCGCTTTCCCGCTTCCCGACGGAGCGTCATCCGGGCCAGCGGGATCCGCAAAGGCTCCGCGCCGACGCCTCTTCACCGCCTCCGTCAGGAGATATTCGATCTGTCCGTTGATCGAGCGGAAATCGTCCTCCGCCCATCGCGCCAACTCGTCATAGAGCGTTTTCGATACCCGCAGCGGGATCTGCTTCTTGTTGTCCTTGTCCGGCATTCACACGCGCCGCGGGATCAATAGATCGATCCCGTATTCACGATGGGCTGCGCGTCGCGGTTGCCGCAGAGAACGACCAGAAGGTTGGCGACCATCTGCGCCTTGCGCTCGTCGTCGAGCTGGCAGATGTCTTCGTGGTTGATCTTGTCCAGCGCCATCTGTACCATGCCGACCGCACCGTCGACGATCATCTTGCGCGCGTCGATGATGGCGGACGCCTGCTGTCTCTGGAGCATGACCGCCGCGATCTCCGGGGCGTAGGCGAGATAGGTGATCCGGGCTTCGACGATCTCCAGACCCGCGAACGCGACCTTTTCCTCGATCTTCTCGCGGATGCGGGAGGCCACGAGATCGGCGGATCCGCGCAGGGAGCCTTCGTCCGCGACGCCGTCACCGGTCGTATCCACGCCGGGCGCGACGTCGTAGGGATAGATGCGGACGATCTCGCGCAGCGCGCTGTCACACTGCAGGGAGAGGTATTCCTTGTAGTTGTCGACGTTGAAGACCGCCTTCGCCGTGTCGACGACGCGCCACATGACCGCGATGCCGATCTCGACGGGGTTGCCGAGGCAGTCGTTGATCTTCTGGCGGTTGTTGTTCAGGGTCATGACCTTGAGGGAGATCTTGTTGCTGTACATCTCCGCGGTTGCCGTCGCGCCGCCCACCTGGACGCCGGCGAAAACCGAGCCCTCGGGCTTCACGTCGCCGGACTGGTTCAGCTTGGTTTTGGCCGCGGGGTTGAAGGACGCGCAGAAGGGGTTGACGAAGAAGAAGCCGTCCTGTTTCAGGGTGCCGATGTAGCGGCCGAAGAGGGTCAGGACCAGCGCTTCGTTCGGACGGACCACCTTCAGGCCGCACCACCAGATCCAGCCGATGCAGAGGTAGATGATCGAGACGATGAAGAGGGCGACGAAGAGGGGATTGCCGCCGTCCATGCCGTAGACACCGCCGAAGATCAGGCCGAAGACCGCGCCGATGTACGCGAGGATCGAGAGGAAGAGCACGAGCCATCCGCTCTTGGCGCGGTAGATCTTCTCTTCCACGTTGCTGTATGTATTTGCGAGCAGTTTTGCCATGGGAAACCTCCTGTTGTGCTTCCGAATTGATATCATCTTGATATCACGGTGACATTATACCACAGATCCCCGGCGTTGTCAAGGGGGTCCGGGAAAATTTTTCCACAGTTCCGGGGCGGCGCTGCCGGGACATGGAAAAAGCGCGCACCCCCGAGGGAACGGATGCACGCCTCTTCCATATTATAAATTACCTTGACGCCGCCTTCTCCCAGCGGATGTCGCCGAGGACGAACGAACCGCTCCCGCACCCGATCGTCACGCGGCAGGCTTCGGTGCGTGGGACTGCCGCACGGATCTCCCGCTCGCCCGACACCGTGTCCCGCATAAGGACTTCGCCGTCCGCCGATACGGAGACCTCCGCCGATGCGCCGAAGTCCGCCGTGAACGCGAGGACACCGGGCGCTCCCGCAGCCATGAGATCGTAGACTGCCGATCCGCCGGTCGTGAACCGCATCGCCGCGTCCTCCCAGCTCTCGCCGAGCCGCTCAACGCCGGAGAACGAGGTGCCATCGCACGCCTTGAAGACGCATCCCGGGGAGCGCGTGATCGACGGGATGACCGCCGGACGCCATTCGCAGTTCTCGAAGCGGATGTTCTCGAGGTATTCGTCGAAGATGGTCTGGGCACGGGCATAAGACGGTCGGTCACCGCCGCGCGCGAAGTTCGTGATCCAGTCCCAGCCGTCCGGCTTTTTCACCGAGCAGGGGGAGTTGGCGGTCTCCATCTTCTTCCACGGCCAGACGTTGACGCCGATGTCGTTCGCAAAGGCGAGGGGATATATCGCGGCGAACCAGCGCAGGTCGTTCTCGCCCGTCTCGCCGAGGTAGAGCGCGATCCCGAGCCGATCCCGGACCGCGAGGAAGTCGCGCAGGACGGAGAGATCCGGCGGGCACCAGTAGCGGTGGAAATGCGCCGCGGCGTTCTCGTCGAAGCGCTCCGTGAAGAAGTCCGCGCGGGACGCCCAGAAGACGCTTTCGAGCGAGAAGAGGTGCCTCTCGTCAATCTCCCGCACCGCGCGGATGCAGTCGCGGTAGAACGCGGAGAGCTCCTCCGAGAGATCGGGTAGCTCCTTCGTCCCCTCCATCGGCGTGCGGACGGGCTCGTTCAAGAGATCGTACATGCCGACGATGGGACGGTCGCGGTACCGACGGGCAAATTCGCGCCAGAGGGCGAGCGTCTTCTCCCGCGAATCGGATTCCGTGTCGGTGAAGAGGCGCGGGATGTCGTCCCAGCTGTCGTCGATGTTGTGGCCCGTCTGACCGCCCGGCGCGCCGTGAAGATCGAGGCAGACGTACAGTCCCCATTTCTCGCACCAGCCGAGGAAGCGCTCGATCAGGGCGAAGCCGTCCTCACGCCACCGGATGCCGGGCTCGTCCTCCATCACGATCCGCCAGTTCACCGGGAGGCGCACGGAGTTGAAGCCCGCCTCCGCCATCGCCCGCACGTCGGACTCGGTGATGTAGTTCTCGCGGAAGGTCTTCCAGAACCGCGCGGCGTATTCCGAGCCCGCAAGATGGCGCACGAGGCTCTCGATCGACGCGGGCCGGGTGTAGCGTCCGCCGAGCTTCCACATGTAGCCCTCGGGCAGGAGCCAGTTCCCGACGCCCATGCCGCAGAGCAGGATCTCCTCGCCCCGGCCGTTGACGATCCGCCCGCCTTCGTTTTTCAGAAATCCGGACACCCGGTCGCGGGACAGCTTTTCGTTGATGGTCATGGTTTCCTCCGGTTTGGTTTTTTCTTTATTATACAGGACGCGCGGGGAAAAGTAAAGCGGGGAGGGCAAAAAAGAACCGTCTCCGGATCGAAGACGACTCTTTTGGATTCAGTTCTTTTTCACGATCTTCCGGATGCTGTCCGGGGAGAGACAGTAGTCCCGTGCGAGGGCTTCGATGTCCGCGCCTGCCCGGTGGTCCCGCCGGATGCGCGCGTTCCGCTCGGCGAGTTCCGCCCGCAGTCCGCTCGATTCGCCCCACCGGACGCGTCCGCCCATGCGGGGAACATAGAGCGCGCCGCCCGGGAAGTACCGCCGGATCTCCTCGACGAGCGAGGGCGGAAGAATGTCTTCTGCGTTGACGTAACGGATAACGATCTGCCTTTCTGTCCCCCGTTCCCGGGGAAACGAACGCCCACCATGCCGCGATGTGCTCGAAAACGCGGAAGAACACCGGACGTCTCCGCCCGGCGCACTCCGCCGATGGGATGGGGCTTCCTCGTCTCCGTGGGCGCGGATCAGAGGACGGCCACCTCACAAATCATCGTCATTTCATCATACCTCCAATCCTCCGGATTCGGCAGCCGGCTGCCGTGACTATAGGATACCAGATTCCCGCCCGGAATGCAAGGGAAAGAACGGGTGAACGGATTTTTTCCCGCCGCTCAGTCCATTTCGAGGAGCGCGAAGCCGACGTTGGCCGCCCGCCGCTCGAGCCAGCTCCGGAGCCACTCGACCTCCTCGTCGAAGGGCAGGGTCTTGTCCTTGGCGAGGCCGGAGTACCGCTGCTTTTCCTTCCACGGCGCGTCGGTGTAATTGCGGCGGAAGGAGTCGCCGTACTTCTCCATCAGCATGTCGATCCGGCATTGTCCGAGCTCGTTGTCCCGCCAGAGGTTTTCGATGAGCGGGTAGACCTCCTCGAAGCGTTTCCGGACGAGCTCGCGGAAGGCGGGATCTTCGAGCAGCTCATGGAACCACCAGACGTCCATCCAGACGCCCTCCGCGGAGTCGCCGGATTTCGTGCCGAAGCCGCGGACGTTGCAGTAGGTGAAGTACTTGTTCTCGTTGCAGCTCTCGGAGACATTGCCCATCGAGAGGTCGTAGTCCCAGATCGGCCCGGCGTAGAGCTTGCCGCCCTTCAGGAAATACCGCGTCGAGAAGTCGTAGACGTCGATGGATTTGGTGATTTCGGAGTGGATGTAGAAATTCACAAAGGAGTCGATGTCGAAGTATTCGCCGTAGGCGGCCATGTCGTGCGTCGCGAGCGCGGCCTCCGCCTCTGCGAAGAAGGTCTTGAGGTAGTCCTTGCCCTCCTTCGAGACCTTTTCCGGACGCGAGACCTTCATGCGCTGGCCGTACTTCGGCTGGAAGTAGTAGGAGCCGTCGTTGCGGTTCATATCGATCTCGAAGATAAATTCGTTCGCCTCGACGTCGATGTCCACGCGGGTGCGGCCGTCGGTGATCGGCTCGATGAGGGTGTAGTTCCCGAGGTATTCTCCGTTGACGAAGACCTCGACGATGCGGCATTCGGAGGTGTAGGGCAGGCCCATCTCCGCGGCGAGCGTATAGGCGAGGTAATTGCGCATCATCGTCTTGTCGTAGAGGTTTGCGAGAAGGCACCACTTTTTGCCGCGCTCCATGCCGAAGAGGGACACGCGGGCGGAGAAGCGGATGTTGAAGGGAGGCTTCGCCGCGCCGGACGTGGAATTGCCGCGCAGGGAGATCTCGCCCGCCGTGTCGGAGACCGCCTTGTATTTTTCGTCCTGCGCGGTCACGGCGATGAGGGTGCAGGGGGAGTAGTCCCAGCTGACGCCGCCGTCCATGATGACGTACACCCGCGGGGTGTCGCCGCGCGCGACCTCGAGGCCGTCCCGGGCGGCTTTGAGCTGCCGGTAGAGCTCTTCCACGGCTGTTTGCGATTCGAGGCCGCCGTCGGAGGGGATCTTCTGCATCGCGGCGGTGACGGAATCGCGGGTTTCCCGAAAGACTTCAAAGCTCTCGGGGGTGTAGTATTTGAGGGGGAGGTCGATGTCCTCGAGGCGGTACAGCGCGCGCCGTGCCTCGAAGAAATCCGAAAACAGGAGCGGCTGCGGGAGCGGTGCCTCGGTTTCGACGGCCGTTTCCGCGGGCGGCGTTTCCGGCTCCGCGGGCTGACAGCCGACGAGGGCGAGGGAGAGAAGAAAAACGAGAAGCCAGTGAAGCATGATAAATCCCTGAGATATGAAGATGAATGAGATGAACGATGAAACGGCGCGGGGCGGGGCTCAGTCCTTCTTGAAGAGCCGCAGATGCTCGGCGTTGACGAAGCGGTAGTTCGGCGAGGAGCGGCGGAAGCGGAATTCCATCCGGCGGATCTCGTCGTCGGGGAGGTCTCCGAAGCGGACCTCGTAAACCGCCCAGCCGGCGCACAGATCGCGTACCCGCTCGATCGGCAGGACCGTCTCGCCGGCGTCGGTCACGAGCGCGAGGACGGGGGAGGCGTCCTTTGCGTGGAAGAGGTTCATCCGAAGGCCGCCGAATTTCTGAAAATCGAGCCGCTGATACGGATACGCGCGGACGAGGAAGCCGAACGCCTCCTCTTCTCCCTCCGCGCGCAGGCTGACGCGGTCGGCGCACCGGAAGGCCGTGTCCGGGCAGACCGACGACGCCGGGAGGGGCTCGAAGACCGGGCGGAAGAAGAGGTCGAGGATGTCGTCGTGCATCTTCGAGGCCCAGCGGGAGGAGGCGCCGCAGTCATACCACGGGCGGGCTTCGATGTTCAGATAGTGCTCGCGGTCCGTGAAGAACGGCGCGACGGGGTAATCCCCGGCATAGAGGTTGACCTTCGGCTCCATCGACTGGATGTTGTAGGCCGCGTGGACGGGATGCGCGATCTCATCGCACCAGATCTCCATCGTGTTCGGCCCGGTGATCTCGTACTCCGCCGGGAGATAGATGCCGTCCTCCCCGGCGACGTAGAGACCGCGGGCGCGCTCCCCGGGCGTGTTCCCGACGCGCAGATCCCGCACGGATTCCGGGAAGACGAGCCGGATGCGCCCGCCTGCGGTTTCCCACGAGGCGAGGATCGCCGGGGTTTTGTCGCCGGGCTGCCCGTAGACGTTCGAGAGCGCGAGACGGGCTGCCTCTTCGCCGACGAAATACTTGTTCGTCGGGTGGATCGGGTGGTTGTTCTGATGGAAGGCCCAGTCCGGCTCGAGGTCGGAGATCGGGAGGAAGACGAATTTGTCGGGGCTCTCCTTCGCGACGGTGACGAACGCGTCGTTGAGGTAGCCGAGATTGCACTCGCCGGAGGGGCCGTAGGTCCACGGGTAGATCAGCGAGGAGAGCATCACAAAGCGCGCGGGATCCGCCCCGAACCGCTTCGCGTAGACCCGCTGATAGAAGCGGAGGTAATCGGCGTAGGCCTTCTGCCAGTATTCGCCGCCGCACTCGTTCTCGCCCTGATACCAGATTACCCCGCGCACCTTCAGACCGTCGAGCGGCGCGATCTTCAGATTGTACTGCGCCGTCGCCTGCTGGAAGTTGAGCTCTCCGCGCGTGTTCCATGTTTCCGCATCCGGGAGCATCCCGCACCGCCGGCAGATCTCCGTCATCGCGGGATCGCCGAAGATGGCCGCGCGCGGGAACCACGCCGTGATCGGGGTGCCGCCCCACGAGGCGTTGAGGAAGCCGACGGGGACAACCTCCCCGAGCGCGTGATAGAGGACCTCGGCGAATTTCAGCCCCATCGCGGAGACGCCGGCAAGCCCCGCGCGGTTGTCCGGAAGGACCCAGGAGCCCGGCTGATCGGGGGAGGGATCCCACGGGAAGCGGTTCTCCGGCACGTCGTAGCTGACGCTGTAAACGCGGATCGCGCAGTTCGCGGCACGGTCGTACATGTCCTCGCAGTCCGGGATCGCGGCGTTCGGCAGCTCCATGTTCGACTGCCCGGACGCCAGCCAGAGCTCGCCGAAGAGGATGTTTTCGAGAAGGACCTCGTCTTCTCCGTCCGATATGCGGATCGAAGCCGGGACAAAGGACGCCGGGGGGCCGTCGAGGGTGGCGGAGAACGCGCCGTCCGGGGCGGAGGTGACCGCGGTCCCGATCTTCTCCTCCCCGCGGGTGAGGGTGACGGTGACGCGGGCGTCGGGGGCGGCGGATCCGCGGACGGTGAGCGGGGCGTCGGCCTGATAGAGGGCGTTGGATGCGAAAACGTGCGGAAGCGTGATCATGGCGGTCTCCTTTGCGCGGGCAATGACGCTGTTTTTCTCATTGTACACCGAAGCGCGCTCCGGGTCAAGCGTTTTTCGGTAAAATGTTCAGAATCCCTTGCGGGCGGGGCGGCAAAATGGTATAATAACGGCAGAGAGAATGAAACCGGAGGCAGGACATGGGACTTGAAACCGTATTTCACGAATGCGATCTCTGCGTCGTCGGCGGCGGACTCGCGGGCATGGCGGCGGCGATCGCGGCGGCACGGGGCGGCTCGAAGGTCGTGATCGTGCAGGACCGTCCGATGTTCGGCGGCAACGCGTCGTCGGAGATCCGGATGTGGGTCTGCGGCGCGGACGGCGGGGAAAACCGCGAGACCGGCATCATCGAGGAGATCCAGCTCGAGAACCTGTATTACAATCCGTATAAGAAATACCCGCTCTGGGACGCGCTCCTCTGGGGCAAGATCCGGGCCGAGGAGAACATCACCGCCCTCCTCAACTGCTCCGTCTGCGCCGCCGAATGCGAGGAGCGGGACGGGGAGCGGCGCGTCGTCTCGGTCACGGGCTGGCAGACGACCACCCAGAAGTGGCACCGGATCCGCGCGGCGTACTTCGCCGACTGCTCCGGGGACTCCATCCTCGCGCCGCTGACCGGGGCCGCCTTCCGCATGGGCAGGGAAGCGCGGGACGAGTTCGGCGAAAAGACCTCGCAGGAAGCTGAGGACCGGCAGACGATGGGCATGAGCTGCCTCATCCAGTGCCGGAAGACGAAGGAGCCGACCGCGTACATCCCGCCGGTCTGGGCGAAGAAGATGACGCCCGAGGCGATCCGCCTGCGCCGCCCGAACATGACCTCCACCGCCGAGAACTTCTGGTATCTCGAGCTCGGCGGGAACCGCGATTCCATCGGCGATACGGAGGAGGTGCGGGACGAGCTCGTCGCGCTGGCCGCCGGGATGTTCGACTACATCAAGAACAGCGGCGAGGTCGAGGACGGGCCCTTCTGGCAGCTCGACTTCCTCGGGTTCCTCCCCGGCAAGCGCGAATCGCGGCGGATGACGGGCGACTATATCATGACGCAGACCGACGTGCTCGCGGGCGGGCATTTCGACGACGTCTGCGCGTTCGGGGGCTGGCCGCTCGACGATCACCACCCGGACGGCTTCTGGCACGCGGGCAACCCGAACGTGTGGGGCAGGACCCCCGCGCCCTACGGCATCCCCTACCGCTGCCTCTACTCGAAGAACATCGATAACCTCTTCTTCGCCGGGCGCAACATCTCGATGACGCACGCCGCCATGAGCTCGGCCCGGGTGATGGCGACCTGCGCGACCCTCGGCGAGGCGGTCGGATGCGCGGCGAATCTGGCGCGGGAATACGGCCTCTCGCCCCGCGGCGTGTACCGGGAGAAGATCCGCGAGCTCCAGGCAAGGCTGATGGAGGCGGGGTGCTTCCTGCCCGGCCTGCGGCGCTCCATACCGGCTTTCCTCCTCGACGCCGAGAGGACCCGCCCCGGTCTCGAAGCCCTGTGCAACGGCGCGGACCGTACGAATCACACCTACGGCAAGGGCGATCAGGGCGTCACGGTGACATGCGGCGAGACCGTCGGCTACCGGTTCCGCGCGCCGCAGAGGATCACAAACGTACACCTCGCGCTCGACTCCGATCTCGCCAGGGCGAGCCTGCCCGGGGACGACTGCGAGCGGCGGCATTCGATGCGGGCGAACGTCTTCGAGGACGGCAGCGGCAAATCCCCCGCGATGACGATGCCCGCGCCGCTCGTGAAGGCGTACCGGATCGAGGGCGTCACGGCGGACGGGGAGCGGATTCCCCTCGCCGAGGAGCGCTGCAACCTCCGCCAATGCGTGAACGTGAAGACCGACTGCGTCCTGACGGCGCTGACCTTCACGCCGATCGCCCTGTGGGGAGGCGGAGCGGAGGCGCATATCCTTTCGTTTGATGCCAGATGACGATCCGTGAAATCAAAGCCATGCGGCTTGCCAATCAGTTTCTGGCGACGCCCGGGAAGAAGCTCGAGGCGGTCCGCGCGCTGAACGGGGTGCAGGCGCAGTTCTTCGCAAACGCCATGCACGCGCTGCGCATCCGTTCCTGCGACTGGGACGAGGCGGCGGCGGGGGACGGACTTGTCAAAAACTGGACCGTGCGCGGCACCGTTCATGTGTTTGCCGAGGACGATCTTCCCCTGTTCATGCACTGCGGGAACGGGCGCGACTACCGGCGGAACGAATGGAGCGGGTACTCCTTCTGGAATCGGCGCGATGCCTGGGCGCTGACGCCGGAGAGACAGAAGACGCTCGCGGATACGATCCTCGACGCGCTCTCGGCAGGCCCGCTCACAAGGGAAGAGCTGAAAGAGATATGCCGCCTGCGAGCCGGGATGACGTCAGCCGAAGAAGACAGCATGTTCCACCAATGGGGCGGCGGGATCCGGGAGATGTGCGAGCGCGGCTTTCTCCACTATACGGCACAGCAGGAGAAGACCTTTGCCCTGTCGCCGCCGTTCACGCCGATCCCGGAAGAGGAAGCGATGCTTGAGATCGCCCGGCGGTATTTTACTTATTATGGCCCGGCGACCGTGCACGACGCGATGTACTGGTTCCATGCGACGGCGTCCCAGATCAGGAAATGGCTCGGCGCGCTTCCCGTCACCGCGGCGGAATGCGGCGGGAAAACGTATTATTACATCCCGCGCGGGATCCCGGACAGAGACGCGCCGCGGTGCCTGTATCTCGCGGGCTTCGATCCGCTCATGCTCGGGTATGAAAAGAAGGAGAGCCTGTTCCTCGCACCGGAGCACCTGCGGTGCATTTTCAACCTCGCCGGGATCGTGATGCCTGCCGTGCTGCTCGACGGCTCCGTGGCGGGCAAATGGAAGAGAAAGGGCAGGCGGGTGACGGTCGAATTGTTCGAGGCGCGTCCGGCCCGCGATCTTATCGAGATCCGAAGCGCGGCGGAACGGCTCTGGCCGGATCATGCGGTCTGTTTGTCCGATCCGCGCGAAACCCCTTGACAAAATCCCTTTCCTATTGTATTATATATCTATCGATCTGTCCGAATCCGAATCCGCCGTCCCCCGCGGACGCGCACGAGGTGACTCTATGAAGACTTTCATGGGAAGAAATTTCCTGTTGACCAACGAGACCGCGAAGGTTTTGTATCACCGCTACGCGGAGCAGCTTCCGATCATCGACTATCACTGCCACGTCTCCCCGAAGGAAATCGCCGAGGACCGGCAGATCTCGAACATCACCGAACTCTGGCTCGGCGGCGACCACTATAAATGGCGCGCGATGCGCTCCTGCGGCGTCCCGGAGAAATTCATCACGGGCGACGCCTCCGACTACGACAAGTTCAGGGCCTACGCGAAGATCATGCCCTCCCTCATCGGCAATCCGCTCTATCACTGGACGCACCTCGAGCTCAAGCGCTTCTTCGGGATCACGGACATCCTCTCCGAGAGCACCGCGGACGCGATCTGGCAGCAGACGGCGGAGATGCTCGCGGAACCGGCGTTCAGCGTGCGCTCACTCATCACGCGCTCCCGCGTCGAGCTCCTCTGCACGACCGACGACCCGGCGGATTCGCTCGAATACCACAAAATGCTTGCGGAAGATGACACCTTCCCGACGAAGGTCCTCCCCGCGTTCCGCCCGGACAAGTGCTTCAACATCAACAAATCCGGCCTCGCGGCCTACTATGAACGGCTCGGCGCAGCGGCGGGGATCCCGATCACCGATCTCGATTCGCTCGAGGAAGCGCTCATGAACCGGATCGCCTTCTTCGATTCCATGGGATGCCGGACCGCCGACCACGGCCTCGACGAGTACCCGATGTACGTCAAGCCGAGCCGTTACGCGGCGAACGAGGCGATCCGGACCGCGCTCGCATCGGACGGGCGGGACGTCACCGTCGAGCAGCTCTGCGTCCTGAAATCCGAGGTGCTCGCCTTCCTCGCCGGGGAATACGCGCGCCGCGGCTGGGTCATGCAGCTGCACATGGGCGTCGCGCGCAACACCAACACCGCGATGTTCCAAAAGCTCGGCCCGGACTCCGGCTTCGACACGATCGGGCAGATGAGCGTCCCCGCGATCCTCTCCCTCCTCGACGCGATGGAATCCGGCGCGGGTCTTCCCCGCACGATCCTCTATTCCGTCAACCCGACCGACAACGCAGCCATCGGCACCGTGCTCGGCGCGTTCCAGACCTCCGGCGACGGGTTCCCGAAGGTCATGCAGGGCTCGGCGTGGTGGTTCAACGACTCCATCGACGGGATGCGTGCGCAGATGAAGCAGCTCGCGAACCTCTCCGCGTTCGGGAAATTCCTCGGGATGCTGACGGACAGCCGCTCCTTCACCTCCTACCCGCGGCACGAGTATTTCCGCCGCATCCTCTGCGACCTGATCGGCACGTGGGTCGAGGACGGGCTCTATCCCTTCGAGCCGGAGGACCTCGCCACCCTCGTCTGCGATATCTGCTACAACAACACGAAGGATTTCTTCCGTTTCGAGGTGTGACATGACGGCAAAGGAATGGTTCAAATCGGCAAAATTCGGCATGATGATCCATTGGGGCCTGTACGCGCTCCCCGCGGGCGAGTGGAAGGGCCGCCGGATGGACGACATCGGCGAATGGGCGCAGCAGTACTTCCGCATCCCGAACGCCGAATACGCCCGGCTGGCCGGGGCCTTCAACCCGATCCTCTTCGACGCGGACGAATGGGTCCGGCTCGCCGTCGACGCGGGGATGACCTACATGGTCTTCACCTCGAAGCACCACGACGGCTTTGCGATGTACAAGTCCGACGTCTCGGCGTACAACATCGTCGACGCGACGCCCTTCGGGAGGGACGTCGTCGGGGAGCTGGCCGAGGCGTGCGCGCGGCACGGGCTGAAATTCGGCCTCTACTATTCGCAGGACCTCGACTGGAACCACCCGGACGGCGGCGGATACAAGACCGGAAAGACCTGGGGCGGCGGCAAGGCCTGGTGGACGAACAACTGGGACTTCCCGGACGCGGAGAAGAAGGACTACGCCCGCTGCTTTGAAGAGAAGATCAAGCCGCAGGTGACGGAGATCCTCATGCGCTACGGCGACCTCTGCCTCATCTGGTTCGACGTCCCCTTCACGATCAGTCCGGCCCAGACGGACGAGCTCTACCGCCTCGTCAAGCATTACCAGCCCGACTGCCTCGTGAACTCCCGCATCGGGAACGGGTACGGCGACTACACCTCCGCCGGGGACAACGAGATCCCGCCGGACGACAAGGGCGCGATGCTCTTCGAGACGCCCGCGACGCTGAACGATACCTGGGGCTACAAGAGCTTCGACAACAACTGGAAGAGCGCCGACGAGGTGATCCGGCTGAAGAACCACCTCAACGAGCGCGGCATCAACTACCTTCTGAACGTCGGGCCGGACGCCCTCGGAAGGATCCCCGCCCCCGCCTGCGACATCCTCTGCGAAGTCGGCAGGAGAACGAAAACCAACTGATGACAGCATGGCTCCCGCGCACACCGATGACGGTGCGGGAACTCTGAAAGGAACCGGAATGAAGATACTGAAAAGACGCGCGGGGCGGGGGATCCTCTTCCTCCTCTGCGCAGCGACCCTTCTCTTGGCGCTCACCCTCGCCGCCTCGGCGGATGAAGCGCTGGTCTATTCGACGAAGGATGAGGCCCCGTTCACCGTTCTGGCTGAGGGCGGCGCGCTTCCTGAAAACCTCTCCGTCTGGAAGGGGACCGGGAAGAATTACTATCTGTTCCTCCCCTCGGTGCTCGACCGCACGGACGTGACGATCCGCTATGACGGCAAGCTCACGGCCTACGACGAGACGACCGGGAACTTCGTCGCGCCCGGGGGAAGCTATGTCTGCGATCTCTCCGCGGACAAGGCCAACCTCTACGAGTACAACGAAGCCGAGGGCGTGTATGTGAAATACGCCGTGAACGTGATGCAGGCGGGGAAGATCCCGACGCTCTGGATCACCCTGACCGACGGCGACGAAGCGCTCATCCGCATCAACTCCTCCCAGAGCGACGTGGAAGAGGGTTCGATCTTCATGGTCGACGAGGCGGGCAAGGTCGTCTACGACGGCGCGATGACCCGCATGAAGGGCCACGGCCTCACCTCCTACGACCGCTCCCGTCGGCTCAACACGAAGAACTCCTACAACATCAACCTCGGCGAGAAGGCGGAGCTCGTGCCCGGCGCGGGGAGAAGCAAGAAGTGGTCCCTGTTGCGCATCCGCACCTGGGGCAGCTATGACCCGACGGGCATGTCCTATGTGACGGCGTTCAACACCTTCAACGCCCTCGTGAAGGACGAGTACTTCAACCAGTGCACGCGGTTCGTGGACGTCTACATCGACGGCGCCTACTGGGGCGTGTTCGTGCTCACGGAGCGCATGGACATCAACGGCTCGATGACTGTCACCGACCTCGAGGAAAAAACGACGATGCCGTCGACGAAGACCGCGCAGATCGCGAACAAAAAGAGCGACCCGGCGATCGCGGCGGGCATCAAGAGCTACAGCTACGCGACCGCGTCCTCCGTTCCCGAGGGCACCGACATCACGGGCGGCTACATCCTCGAGATCATGTGCAACCACTACGGCGAATGCGGCTTCCGCACGAAGCACAACATGTACGTCAACATCAAGTCCCCCGCTTATCCGACGAAGGAAATGGTGCAGTACATCGCGCAGTATGTGCAGGAATTCGAGAACGCGCTCTTCTCCGACACGGGCTACAACGAGCTCGGCAAGCACTACACCGATTACGTCGACGAGCGGAGCTACGCCGCGCAGACCCTGATCTACGCCTACTACCTCAACTGGGAGATCTACCGCACGTCCACGTATATGACGAAGGACGCGGGCGGGGTGATCAAGTTCGGCCCCGTCTGGGACTTCGAGAGCGGCCCGTGGGTCATGTACGACCAGACGCTCTTCGGCACGACCTTCGCGTACAACGACGTCGAGCAGCAGCACTGCTGGTTCGAGCAGGCCTGGCGCAAGGGCGACTATCTGCACCTCATTTCCGAGATGAACCTCCAGCTCAAGGAGATCGTCGATCAGGTGATGGGCCTCGCGGAACCCGAGATCGTCCAGACCTTCGAGGACTGCGCGAACGACGTCCGGCACTCCCAGGAGATGAACTGGCTGCGCTGGAACCAGCCCGACGACTTTGACACCTGGCTCGACGCCTATTACGAATCCCTCGGCGTGCGCTATGACACCTGGTTCAACAACCTCTGGAACCCGTCGAAATACCTCCTCGGCCTGACCGCGGACGGCGTCGACAACGGGGACGGCACGTGGACCCTCACGGGGACGACGTACGGCAAGATCGATTCGGATTACCTGCTCTGGTTCGAGATCACCGACGACTGGACCGAGGGCAAGCAGATCGGCACCGGCGAGAGCATCACGGTCCCGGCGGGCGGAAAGTACTACGCGCGCGTCACCGGTCCGAACAACGCCTATTATCAGTACGCCAACGGCAAGATCTTCAAGAACAAGAGCCTGACCGTGACGAGCAACGTCGTGACCGAGGTCCCGGTGACGTTCCCGAACCCACGGATCGAGGGCGGCAAGCTGTGGCAGCGGATGCTCGCCGCGAAGAACGCCGAACCCGAGGTGATCGCCGAGATCCCCGCGCCGGAGCATTCGGGACCGGCCGCGGAAAAAGCGGAGGAGACGGCTGAAACCGCACCGCGCCTCTCCCGTTCGGCATCCATGTCCGACGCGGAGTGGGTCGTCATGGCGGCGGGTATCGTCCTCGTCGCGGGCGTGATGGCCATCCTCGGCGGAACAAAGAGAAAAGGGGGAACTGCGGCATGAGACTTCTCGGGAAAATCACCCTCGGCATCCTCTGCGGCGTGGTCCTGACGACCGCGGCCTGCGCGTCCGATTACCCCTCCTCCGGAACGGACATCCCGGCGGGCTCCGCGCTCCTCGAGGGCTCCCTCATCGGCGAGACCGTCGGCTGGAACGGCCAGCGGGACAAGGGCCGGAAGGCAGCCTTCGACGGCGATATCTATACCTATTACGACCCCTCGGCGAGATCCAGCGAGGACGCCTACTGCGGCGTGGACCTCGGCGCGCCCTACGTCCTCTCGAAGGTCGTCATCATGCCGCGCGAGAACTGGCTGGACCGCTTCAAGGGCGCGTCGATCCAAGGCTCGAACGACATGGAGGAGTGGGAGACCCTCTGGGTCAGCGGTCACTCCGCCCGGGAATGGGACTGGCAGGAGATCACCGACTTTGACGAGAATACCGGCTATCAGTACTACCGCTACTGGAACGGCGTGGAGCACGGCGACGTCGCGGAGGTCGAGCTCTACGGCTATCCCCTCGGGACGGCGATCGCGGGGCCGGTGAAGCTCACGGGCGAGGTCATCGGCGAGGAGACCGGCTGGGACGGCTCGGCGGGAACGGGCGCGGCGGCCGCGTTTGACGGGGACCGCTACACCTATTACGATCCGACGACGAGAGCCGCGGATTACGCCTACGCCGGGATCGCGCTCGATTCACCGCAGGTCCTCTCGAAGGTCCGCATCTTCCCGCGCGAGAACTGGACGGCACGCTTCCGCGGCGCATCGATCCAAGGGTCGGACGACATGAAGAACTGGGTCACCCTCTGGACGAGCACGGAGGAGGCCGAAGCATGGGAGTGGCAGACGATCACCGACTTTGAGGATAACCGGGGCTATCAGTATTACCGCTACTGGAACGGCGTGGAGCACGGCGACGTCGCGGAGCTCGAGTTCTACGGCGTGTCCGCGGAGGGCTATGTCCCCCCGACGATGGCCGAGCTCTCCACACCGGTCTCGGAGATGAAGGTCTCGTTCGATTACAACGGCGGTGAAGGGACGAGCGATCCCATGACGGTGACCTTCGGCGGGACTTACGGCGCTCTCCCGGGTCCTTCGGAACCTGACACGCTGTTCGAGGGCTGGTTCACCGCGCGGACGGGCGGCCAGCAGGTCACGGCGGAGATGAAGGTCACACACCTCGGCGATCATGTGCTCTACGCGCATTGGCATACGACCGAGCCCGTGCAGACGGAGGAGGTCCCCGACGAAACGGAACCGACCTCGGCGGAAACGGAACCGGCGCCTGCGGATGAGACTCAGGAGCAGGAAGACGGGATTCGCCTCGTGCCGATCGTGTGCATCGCGGTGTCCGTCGTGGCCATCGCCTGTGCGGCTGCCGTGCTTCTGAAGCACCGCGACCGGGACGAATAAGCGAATGGAAAACAAAAGCAGGGACTGTGTTGAGCAGTCCCTGTTCTGCGTTTCGGAAACATCAAACTAAATCTGTTTTAAAGTATTGCAAACGCAAGCCGCAAAAGCCCCCTCATCAGTCACTACGTTGACAGCCCGAGTTCATCGGCGATGAACTCGTCGACTTTGCAAGGCAAAGTCGGTTTCCCCGCCAAGGGGAAGCCTCACAAGATGCAGCGTTTCATAAAATGAAGACGGTTTCCATAGAGTATTGTTGCCAATTTCAGAAATGCGACGCACTCTTTAATTGCCTTCCCCCTTGGGCGGGGAAGGTGCCCGCAAGGGCGGATGAGGGGGAACGAACGGTTCTTGATTGCTATGTTTCAGAGGAAAAATAACATCAAACAAGCGTGCAGGCGGCGAATGCCCGGCGGATCGTTTCTTCCTCCGCGGCGGTCGAGAGATAGGCGCGGTCACCGATCGGGAGGAGAAGCGCGCCGTCCGCGGGATCGACGTCGAACCGGAGCGCCTCCCGGTCGATCTCGCGGGTGAGCATGATCGGAGCGCCCAGCGGCAAACGGAGCGTCCCGTCCCCGTCGGTCTGCCAGAAGACGACGACCGATATACCGTTCCGCTTGAAGAGATACGCCCGGACACGGGGATCGGCGGTCGGGATGGGCGCGTACGGCGTGAGCTCGTATTCCCCCGCGGCGTTCCGCAAGAGGATGTGCTCCTTCTCCGGATCGCGGAGGGCGGCCCGGTCCTCGTCGGTCAACAGATGCCGCGCGCGGACGTCCTCCCAGCGGCGGAAGACCTCGAGGATGTCCCCCATCCGCGGATGACGCCGGAAGGCCGACAGGTTCGTCTGGATCGTGACGGGGCAGTCCCACGCGGCGGCGAGGCCCGTGCCGTATTCGATGAGATCGGCCTGCGTCCCGCCGTCGTCGCGGCCGAAGGGGAGCCAGAAGCCCCACCAGCCGAAGTTCAGACGGGTGAAGTCCTCGCGCATCCGGGGCGCTTCCTCGGCGGGATAGCGGCGGATCATCTCCTTGAAGATCGCGGGCGGGAAGATGTCGAACGCGTTGCCGCCGGAGAGGTGATGCCACGAGAAGTGGGCCTTCGCCGCGCCCTCGGTGTAGAGCGGGGACGGATTGAGCTTCTGCCACACCCGGTACTGTGCCAGCGGGATGTAGAATTCATGCGGGGCGTTCGTGCCCTCGGAGCCGTCGAAATAGCAGAAGCGGAACCCGGCGGAATAGGCCTCGGCGATCTTCTCCGCGATCTCGTCCTGGAGGGAGGTCTCCTGATCGAGGTAGCAGCTCGACGCGCCGAATTCCGAGACGTCGAGCAGACCGCCGACCTCGCCGCGCGGGTGGGATCGGACCCTCGTGCCGCGCCATCCCCGGACGCATCCCATGAAGCGGTACGGGCGCTCGGCCGTGTAGGCTTCGTAGGAGATCAGCTCGCCGCCGAACTGCAGGATCCGGCAGCGCGGGTCCGTGACCGATCCCGTCGGGTCCTCTTCGACTTCGATCTCCGTGTCATGGTCGGAGAGCGCGCGGGAGAGGGTGAAGCGGCGAACCTTGTTCAGGCGCGGATCGGCGTCGGGTGTGCAGTACCGGCTGTCGAGCCCGATGTGGGTCTGGAGGAAGTGCAGCCCCGGCGTGATCCCGGCGGCATGGATCTTCGAGAGCATCCGGCGGGCGTCCTCGAGCTTTTCCGGGTATTCGTCCCGCCAGTCGTAATTGCCGTTCAGGGCATACCCGCCGCGCTCCCGGAAGAGGCAGGTGTAATAGAGCAGCATCATGCGGAAGCCGCCGACCCTGGCGTAGCGGATGTGCTCGTCGACGTTGGCGGGCGTGCAGTCGGCGGTCCAGTAGGCGGAGGCGTTGATCGCGTCGCTTCTCCGGCTCCTCACGCCGCGCGGCAGACCGAAATCCCGTTCGAGATCGTCGACGGCGTCGAGAAATTCCCCGGCGGGCGCGGCGATCAGGGCGGTGGCGGTGCCCTTGAGCCGGATGTCCCGCACGGCGTCGGCGGTGAGGACCATGCGATCCGAGAACGGCTCGGCGTCGATCCGCGGGTAGGGATCCGCTGCGAGCACCGAGACGGCCGCCCCGTCATCCCAGCTCACGTTGAGCCATGCGCCGAAGCGCTCGCGGCGGGGAACGGAGAGGGCGATCAGGCGGAATTCGGCGGCGGGCGGCGGCGTCATTGCAAGGCCGGGGTAGGCGGAATCCGGGACGATCCAGTCCGAGAGCGTGAAGGCGAAGTACCGCGGGGCAACGGTCACATCGACGACGGCTTCGTAAGGGGCGAGCGCGAATCCGACCGTCAGCCGCGCGCCGCGTCCGGTCTTCTCCATGCGGATGCGGTTCGCCGGATAGGTCGTGCGCTTGTTCGGATGGGCGAGCTTGATCTCGTTGTTGAAGGGGCGGTCCTGCGTGACGGAGAAGAACGGTACGGACTCCGCCGGCGAGAGGCATTCCTCCCCCGTTTTGCGGAGCACGAGGCTCTCGGCGCATCCCGATTCTGCGAGGACAAGGCGCGCGAGGTCATTTTCGAGGATGATGGACATGGCGGTCTCCTTTCGATGGGTCAGAGCAGGCGGGCGGGGAAGTCGTCGGGGAGCGCGTCTTCGAGGACCCGGACGAACGCTTCGAGCCCGATCCGGTCCCCCTCGCCGAAGGTGTTTTTCTTCGGGCTGTCGAGATCGAGGACGCCGACGACGCAGCCGTTTTTGCGGATCGGGATGACGATTTCGGATTCCGACGCGCTGTCGCAGGCGATGTGGCCGGGGAAGCGGTGCACGTCCGGGACGACGACCGACGCGTTTCGCTCGACGGCCGTTCCGCAGACGCCGCGTCCGACGGGGATCTCGATGCAGGCGGTCTTCCCCTGGAACGGTCCGAGGACGAGAAGACCGTTTCGCGCGAGGAGGTAGAACCCGGCCCAGTTGAGGTCGTCCAGCGATTCCCAGAGCAGGGCGGCGGCGTTGGCGAGGTTCGAGAGCGGATGGGGTACATTGCCGATCAGCGCGGCGATGGTTTCGTTGAGGAGGGCATAGTCCGGCATGGCGGATTCCTTTCGGCTTTTGGAGTTATGACAGATATTTCCCGATCACGGGGATCCGCCTGAGGGTGATCCCGACGGCGAAGGAGAGCGCGGCGGCGATCACGGCGACCAGGGGGATCGAGAACCACGAGGAGAAGAGGAGGGAGGAGAGCCCGATCCGCGAGAGCAGCCCGAGGATGAGCACATGGACGAGGTACGCGCCGAAGGAGGCGTCGGAGAGGATGCGCAAGAGGGGCGTGCCGCGCTTCACCTTGTTTTTGAGGAGGACGAAGAGCGCGGCGGCGGGGAAGACGGCGTTCGGCATGAGGAAGGGGTAAAAGCTCGTCATCTCCCGCTCGAATTTCGCCGAGAGGATCAGGGCGGAGACCGGGGTGAAGAGGACGCCGAGGATGCCGAGGACATAGAGAAGCCGCTCGTTCTTCGGCGAGAGGCCCTTCGAGAGGAAATAACCGAAGACGAAGATCCCGGCGTAGCCCATCGGGAACTGGAGGTTGGTCTTGTCGATCACCGCGGAGCCGAGCGCGTGGAGACGGGGCGAGATCGGCCAGACGAGTCCGAGCAGCATCGGGAGGAGGGACGCGAAGATAAAGGCGAGGAGGAGGTAGTAACGGCCCATCGTCTCGCTCCGGGCGATCGGGCGCAGGAGCGGGACGAGGAGGTAGAGCCCGAGGATCGCCCAGCAGAACCAGAGGTGATAATGCCCCGCGATCCAGGTGTATAAGAAGCTCTTCCAGCCGTCGGGGCGGGAGACGAGCGCGTAGACGAAGGACCAGAAGACGTAGGCCGTGCCGATCCGGAGCGCGTTTTTTCTGAGGATTTCGGAAAGCGGCTTGTCCGAGGAGAGAAAGAGCGCGCCGCTCAGCAGAAAGAAGGCGGGGACCGACCAGCGCATGAGCCCGTCCCAGAAGATCATGCCGCGCCAGGAGGCGGAATTGACCTCTGCGGCATAGAGCTGGGAGGTGGCGGCGTGCAGGAAGATGACGGCGCAGGTCGCGAGCACCCGGAGAAGGTCGTAGCCGGGGATGCGTCTGGATTTGGAAGGCATGGCGTGATTCCTTTCCGTTGATTCTTCACGAAAGGGCCGTCGATCGACAGCCCTTCTGTTGTTGATTTACTTCGTGCGGACCCAGGCGGAGACGGTGTGGCCCTGCTCCTGGCCTGCGCTCGCGTAGTCGATCATCACGACGGGACCCTTGCCCCGGGCGATCACCGAGACCGCCTGCTTCGCCGGGACATCGGAGCGCGCCGGATCGGCGGGGAGGGCGGGGAGGCAGTCGTCGAGCGGGACCGGGACCTCCTCGTCGTTTCCGTTGTCGAGCGCGAAGACGACGGGACCGCGGCGCACGGCGAGATAGTTCGTCACGTCGGTGGGCGTGTCTGCCGCGTCGGACGGGGTGAGGAAGGTGACGGGCATGTCGAAATGCAGCGTGAACGAGGCCCCCGCGGTGACGGTGACGGCGGCGGATCCCGCAGCGTCGAGCTTGACGCCGTTCATGGCGATCCACGCCTTCTTCGCCCAGCCGGGGATGCGGAAGACGATCCTCCGCTCACCCTCGAAGCCGTCCGCGCGGACTCTGATCTCGCCGCTCTTCGGGTAGTCCGTCTCCATCGTGAGGACGAGATCCCCGGCGGTGACGGTGCCGTTCTGATAGAGGTTGACATAGAGCGTCCCCTCGCGGTCAAGTCCGGCGGCGGCCAGGGTGTCGAGCGCGAAGCCGAGGGTCGAGATGCAGACGCAGCAGCCGTAATACGAGTTCTCGTCGATGTTTTTGCGGCCGCCGACCGTCTCATAGCGGACGTCGCAGCGGAGCGGATTGTAGGAATGGATCGGGATCGGCACGCCTCCGTTCGCCTCCGGGTCGATGTGGCGGCGGAGGGCGGCGGACATGGCGTTGTATGCGGAGATCTCGAGCGCGTCGAGGAAGGCGTTGTCCCCCGTCATGCGCCAGAGCTGCCAGAGGAACTTCATCCACGTCGCGGTGACGCAGGTCTCCTGCATGACGCCCCGGTGCGCGGCGTTGAACTGCTCGACGGCGGCGTGATCGAAGGATTCGTAGTCGCAGCCGAGGCATCCGATGATCGTGGTTTCTTCGCGGAGGATGCGGCGGCCGAAGCGGATCACCGCCTCGCGGTAGGTTTCGTTCCCCGTGACCTTGGCGAATTCGGCGAGCCCCTCGAAGCAGGAGATCATCTCGTAGGCCTTCGTGACGGCGTATTCGTGGACCGGGATCTTATCCTCGTACGCGAGCTCGAAGAGATTCTGGTGCAGCGTGCCGCCGAAGGAGATGATGTATTCGCAGAAATCGAAGTACCGCGCCTCGTGGGTGATGTTGTAGAGCATCACGAACGGCTCGAGGATCGAGCAGCTGTTGAGGCCGTCCCAATGGCTCGTGCAGGCGGCGATGATCCGTTTGCCATCTTCCGGGCGTCCGAGCTTCGAGAGCATGTAGTCCGCGTGGCGGCAGAGCGCTGCGACGATTTCGTCGGCGAGGGCGTCGTCCCGGCAGAGATCGAGGAAATAAAGGAAGCCGAGGAGGATGTACTTGCGGCCCCAGAGGTCCCAGCCGGTAAATTCCGCGTCGGTCGAATAGGTGGAGAAGCGGCCGAGCGCGTCCTGTGCCGTGAGCATGTCGCGGATCGTCTCCTCGAGGACCGCGTAGAGCTCGTCATCCGGTGAGGCGGAGCAGGCGGCGGTATAGCAAGCGCCGCGCATCATCTTGCCCCAGTATTCGCACCGCCAGCCCCAGTCCCGGTCGTCCACGCCGGGATTCTTGAAGAGGTCGACGAACTTCTTCCAGAGAGACCGGTCGAGCAGCTGGACCCGGCGCATGTCGGCCAGCTCGTCGGCGAGATCGCTGTGGAAATCAAAGGATCCGGCGGGGAGGGCAAAGCGGACGTCCGAGTAGAGGAAGTGGTCGCGCGCGCGGCGGATCGCTTCTTTGTAAACGGGAACATAGGCGGGGGCTTCGGGCGCTTCGGGGATGTCCGGCTGTTCGGCTGTTTCGTCCTCCTCGAGCACCTCGGCGGGCGGTTCAGGCGTGTCGGCGGGCGGTTCGGGAACATCCGTGGGGAGCTCGGGCGTGTCCGCGGGAAGCTCGGGAACATCGGCAGGGAGTTCGGGAGTATCAGCGGGCGGTTCGGAAACATCCGCGGGCGCCTCTTCCGGTTCTTCCGCTTCCGGCTCCGTCCAGACGGGCGCCGTCGTGAGCGTGATCTCCGAAGGCTTCGGCTCCTCCCCGGCAGGCTCCCGGACCTCCGGGAAGACGAGGACGGGCGACGCTGGGACTTCGGGTGCGGGCTCCTCATGGACGGGAGCGGTCGGATAGGCCGGTGCTTCGGGGAAGAGCGGCGCTTCCGCGGGCTTTTCCGGCTCGGTGAACGCGGAGAACGGCGAGGGTGCCGCGGCTTCCAGCTCCGCTTTCCTGCGCGCTTCGTTCTCCCGGTGCTTGGTCAGGTCCGCGCCGCAGTTGATGCAGAAGCGCATGGTATCCTTGATCTCTTTGCCGCATTCCGGACAGAATCTCATGGGGAACCTCCTATATAATAATGATGATGGATATGCGTGATCCGGGGCCGCTCAGCGGTGGAACAGACGCTTGGATTCGTACACCGGCTCGCAGGTCAGGTTCAGCCCGAGCTTGCGCATGGTGTCGGAATCGACCGTGGAAACGATGACCGTGCTGTGCGCCTCGCATCCGCGCAGATCGGCGAGCTTCTCATACGCGGCGGCGGCGTTGGGATCGGTCGCGGCGGAGATGGAGAGGGCGATCAGGATCTCGTTCACATGCAGGCGCGGGTTGCGCGAGCCGAGAGATCCGGTCTTGAGACGGCAGATCGGCTCGATGACGGAGGGGGAGATGAGGTGGATCGAATCGTCGATCCCGGCGAGCACCTTGAGGGCGTTGAGGATCGCGGCGGAGCAGGAGCCGAGCAGCTCGCTCGTCCGTCCGGTCACGATGGTGCCGTCGGGGAGCTCGATCGCGGCGGAGGGACCGTCGGTCTCGGCGGCTTTGCGGAGGGCGGGCGCGACGACGGGGCGGTCCTCGACGGAGATCTTCGCCCGGTTCATGATGAGCTCGGCCTTGTAGACCTCATCGCTGCTGCAGAGGCCCTTGCGGTGCTTCACGCGGCTGCCGTAATACCGCCGGATGATCTCGGCGCGGGAGGCTCTGCAGACCGCTTCGTCGTCGGTGATGCAGAAGCCGACCATGTTGACGCCCATGTCCGTCGGGCTCTTGTACGGGCACTCGCCGTAGATGCCCTCGAACAGGCGCCGCAGGACGGGGAAGACCTCGACGTCGCGGTTGTAGTTGACGGTGGTCACGCCGTACGCTTCGAGGTGGAAGGGGTCGATCATGTTGACGTCCGCGAGGTCGACGGTCGCGGCCTCGTAGGCGAGGTTGACGGGGTGGATCAGCGGGAGGTTCCAGACCGGGAAGGTCTCGAATTTCGCGTAGCCGGACTTGATGCCGCGCTTGTTGTCGTGGTAGAGCTGGGAGAGGCAGGTCGCCATCTTGCCGCTGCCCGGGCCGGGTGCGGTGACGACGATGAGCTGGCGGGAGGTCTCGATGTATTCGTTCTTCCCGTAGCCGTCGTCGCTCACGACGTGCTTCACGTTGGTGGGATAGCCCTCGATCGGGAAATGCTTGAAGACGCGCAGGCCGAGATTGGTCAGCCGCATGATGAACGCGTCCGCCGCAGCCTGTCCGGAATAGTGCGTGATGACGACCGAGCCGACATAGAGGCCGCGGTCGCGGAAGGCGTCGATGAGGCGGAGGGCGTCCATGTCGTAGGTGATGCCGAGATCCGCCCGCATCTTGTTCTGTTCGATGGCGACCGCGGAGACGACGATGATGATCTCCGCCTTGTCGCGCAGCTGGAGGAGCATGTTGATCTTGCTGTCCGGCTTGAATCCGGGGAGAACACGCGAGGCATGGTAGTCGTCGAACAGCTTGCCGCCGAATTCGAGATAGAGCTTGCCGCCGAATTTGGAAAGGCGGTCGCGGATGCGCTCGGTCTGGAGGGTCAGATACTTTTGGCTGTCAAATCCTTCTTTGAACATGTTGAACTCCCGTGATATACAAAATCAGGTATATTATAATATAAATCGGAGGAAAGTGCAAGAAGCTGATGAAAAAAACGGGAAAAAACGGCGCGAAAACGGGGCGTGACCCGCGAACCGGAGGCGCCTGCCGGGAATCGGCGAAAAAAAGACGAAAAAACTTTGAAAAAGTTTGAAAAACCCCTTGACAAGCGGGAGACGATGTGATAGAATAAACAAGCTGTCACGGAGGGGGACCTCCACAGACGGCGAATCGCTCATTGAAAATTGAACAACAACGAAATGTACGAAAAGACTCCGAAAATTCTTTTGAATTTAAAGAAAAGCTCTTTTAAGTAATTGAGCGAACGATCACTCTAAGGTGACGGTATCATCCGGTGGAAACACCGGTTGACATACAAACATTAGAGAGTTTGAT
>JAFPWV010000010.1 GCA_017412675.1 Clostridia bacterium | reverse complement strand
TCTTAATTCTGAATTCTGAATTTCCCTCGCCCTCACACCGTCACGCATCTTCCTGACACCGTCGAATACACCCGCGCCTCGGCGATCTCCTCCCCGAACATGGCGGAGCAGATTTCCCGGTAATACGTGAGCTGGTTCCGGTGCCGCGCGCGCAGTTTTTCGGCGGCGAGGGCGGGATCCCGGAGCTCCTCGGCAGTCAGACGGTCCGTCTTGTAGTCGACGAGGATCAGCCGGCCCGAATCGGGATCGCGGTACACGCAGTCCACCACGCCCTGCACGGTGACCTTTACGTCCCGTTCGCACAGCTTTGCCGCAAAATCCGGGTCGGCGGTGAACCGCGCGGCGGGGAGCAGGACGTTGAAGCGGAATTCGCGCTTCACCAGGGGGGATCGGAGCAGCGCGTCGAGGAGGGCGCTGCCGCGGAAGCGTTCGAGCTGCTTTTCATAGAGCAGGGAGGCCGAGGCGGCGGAGAGATAGCGCTCCTTTACGAGGCGTTCGATCTCCGCGGCGACGCCGTTCTCCCGGAGTTTTTTGTGATCCGTGAACTGCAGAAAGACGTGCGTCGCCGAGCCGCGGTCTGCCGGGGTGGCTTCTTTCCCGCCCGTGAGGAACGTCGGACGGGTGAGCGCGGGCTGCGGGCCGGGGACTTCGGCGTCGGATTCGGCCTTCGGCGGATCGAGCGAGAGGGTCAGCGAGGCGTCCGCGTCGGCGTCGAGGATTTCCGGGGAAAGGCGCGAGACCGTGAGCTTCGCGGGGACGCGGCGGAGGACGGAATCTTCGCCGGCATACGCAAACCGGCGGCGGATTTCTTCGAGAAGCGCCGCTTTTTCCGCCTCGCGCTCGGTCGCCTCCCCGTTCCTAGCGGTTTCTTCCGGCTCCTCCGGGAACAGGGAAAGCTGCTCGGGGACGAAGGGCTCCGCTTCCGCCTCCGTGTCCGGCTCCCCGCCGTTCTCCCGCACAACGACGGTCTCCGTGCGGAGATGCGTTTTTTCCGCCGCCTCGCAGATCCACGCGAGATAGGACCCGGCGTTCATGGCGCGGTATCCGTCGGCAAAGCGGGCCTCGAGGGCGGCCTCGGCGAGCGTCCGGTCGGGATCGGGGGTTTTCCCGGTGACGATCAGGCGGTCGCGGGCGCGGGTCATGGCGACGTAGAGCATCCGCATCTCCTCGGCAACGGCTTCGCGCGCGAGCTTGGCGGAGACCGAACGGCGCAGGAGCGTGTCGCAGCGGGCGAGTCCCCCCGGATCGGGCAGGGTCATCCCGAGGCCGAGCTCGCGGTCGTAGAGGACCGTGCGGCGTTCGTCCTCCTCGTTGCGGTGCTTCGCGCATTCACAGAGGAAGCAGACGGGGAATTCGAGGCCCTTCGAGGCGTGGATCGAGAGGATCGACACGGCGCCTTTCGCACGGATGCCGCCTCCCGCGTCGTCCGCCGAGGAGAGCAGCTCGTCGATGCCCTCGAGGAGGCCGGAGACACCGCCGATCTTCGCGCCGACGCCCGCTTCGTATGCGCGCACGGCGGAGGAGAACCGGTTGACGGCGTCCCGCTCCGCGCCGTTTTCCCGGATGCCGTCGAGGGAGAAGAAATCCGTGTCGGCGAGGAGGGTCTCGAGGTATTTGTCCGCCGGGAGGGACCGGGCGATCTGCTTGTGACGTCCGAGCCAGCCGACCGCGGCGCGGCAGGCATCCCGGAGAGCGGGATCGATTTCCCCGTCAGTGCGGTCCGCGAGCGAGACGACACCCGTCCAGAGAGGCATGTCTCCGGCGGCCTCGCGGATCGAGATCATCATCGAGAGGTCGACCGAGAAGATGGGGGATCGGAGCGCGCCTGCGGTGTAGACGTCCCGGAGCGGGTTGTCGACGAACTGGAAGAGGCACACGAGGAGCATCACGGCCGGGCTTTCGCCGAGGGGGGCGGCGGTCTTCATGACGGCGGGGATGTTCCGCCTTTCGAGCGCCTCGCGGTAGACCGATGCCGAGCGGTTCGAGCGCAGAAGGATCGCAAAATCGTCCGGGGCGAGGAGGGAGGTCCCGCTGCCCGCGTATTTCCCGATCATGGAGGCGATGCGGTCCGCGACGTATTCGGCTTCGGGATCGGCGGCGGGGGATTCGTCGTCGTCCGGCTCGCCGGGCTTCTTCCGCCGGCGCTCGACGAGGACGATTTCGGCGTCGGGGGCGGGGTTCGGATCGTCGGCGCGGGCATGAACGAGGAGGTCGCCGTCCTCGCGGAACCCGATGTTCCCGTGGGGGAGGAGGCAGCGGGAGACGGCGTTCGCAAAGGCCACGACGGGCGCGGCGCAGCGGAAATTCTCGCGCATAAAGAGAGCGCGGCCCTCGTCTCCCGTGAGGACGGGCCCGTCGTCGGCGTCTTCCGGCGTGACGGTCGGCCAGCGGTCCCGGTAGCCCGAGAAGACGGAGGGATCGGCGCCGCGGAAGCGGTAGATCGACTGCTTGATGTCGCCGACCATGAAGCGGTGCGCGGCGGGCGAGAGGGCGCGGAAGATGCGGTCCTGCACGTCGTTCGTGTCCTGGTACTCGTCGATGAAGACGTATCGGAAGGCCCCGCCGATCTCCTCCGCGGCGCGGGTGCGTCTGCCGTCGGCGTCGAGAAAGAGCCGCAGCGCGCCCGTTTCGAGGTCCCCGTAATCGAGGGCGGCCAGGTCGCGTTTGCAGGCGGCGAGGCGGGCGTCGAAATCGGCGAGAACGACGGCGGCGCGGCGCAGGATGCGGGCGGTCAGACGGGCGGCTTCGGCGGCTTCCCGGGCGGGCGCGGAGAAGAGCTCCTCCGAGAGGGCCGCGTGTTCTTTTTTCAGCTCGTCGCGGAAATATTTGAAGGTCTCGGAAACCTCGGTCGCGTCCTTCTTCTGGATGACCGGGAGCCGCTCAAAGGCGAGATCCTTCACCGCCGCGCGCAGCTCGTCATAGGAATCGCACCTTTCCGCCGCGTCCCGGATGCGGCTCAGACCGCCGAGATGCGCGGCGCAGACGGGGCCGTACTGCTTTCCGGCCTTCGGGGAATCCGGAAGCTCTTCGGCGAGGGCGGAAAAGACCCCGATGTAATGCGCGGCAAAGGCGAGGGCGGCATTCCGGATCTCTTCGCCGTAGGGGGTGCGGAGAAAATCGGTGCCGTCCGAGAGGGTGTCGAGCGAATCGGCGAAGCGGGAGAGGGTCGCGGGATCCCCGCCGGTCGCCGCGAGCTTGCGGTCCAGCCAGAGCAGTTCCCCGTCGACGGCATCGGTGTCGCGCGCCTGTCCGAGGATGTCGCAGAGCTCGGGGAAGGAGGCGCAGTCGTCCGTCCGATCTTCCGCGGACCGGAAGGCGTCGTCGACGGTGTCGCGCATGATCTCGGCGCGGAGCACATCCACCGTCTGCTCGTCGAGGATGCGGGCGTCCGGAGAAAGGCCGAGCGCGGGGAAATAGGGCCGCAGCGCCTGATAGAGGAAGGCATGGATCGTCGAGACCCGTGCGGCGGGCAGAGCAGAAAGCGCGCGTGCGGCGAGGGAGGCGGTGCGCTCGTCCCCGGCGGCTTCTGCTTCACCGAGGGCTTCGCGGAGGCGTTTCCCGATGCGTTCGCGCATTTCGGCTGCTGCTGCGCGGGTATAGGTGACGACGAGCATCTCGGAGAGATCGGCCTCGCCAGTGAGGAGCAGGCGCGCGATGCGGGCGGTGAGGGCGGCGGTCTTGCCGGAACCCGCGGCGGCCGAGAGGAGGAGATTCCCGCGGGAATATTCGACCGCTGCCCGCTGGGAAGGTGTGAAGGAGATCGGCATGATGAATCGATAGGGAAGGCTGTTTACGGATGGGCGGATAAGAATTCAGAATGAAGAATTCAGAATTCAGAATTCAGAATTGGACGGGGCCGAACGATTTCCGTTGCACCCTTTGCCTCGACGGAGTCGAAAGGGCTGACACGGAAAGCTGCATTTTCGGCGTTGAGCGTATCTTGTGCGACCTTGGCTGACTGACGCGGAACAGGTCCCTGTAATCAAGAATGGTTGAGGCGTTATGCCCCATTGAACGGCGCTTCAGAATGAAAAAGGAGGTTGGACCTGAGGCAGGGTGGATTCCCGGTCGGTTTCACCCCGTGAAACCGGGGAGCCCTCTTGTCCGCCAGCCGCGCAGGCGAAAAAACGATGGATTCAGCGAG
>JAFPWV010000049.1 GCA_017412675.1 Clostridia bacterium | reverse complement strand
TGTCGTTGTTTTCTCTCATGAGCACAATGTCGATCTTCGTGGCTTTGAACGGGATCCGCACTATTTCTGGCAGATCTCCGGCAAAGGTGTGGAGCACGACGAGTCAGCAGTTCCTTAGATGGAGATCAGATTAAGAATGCGGCTTATGGCAGCCGAATCCTTATCCGAGCGTCTCCAGAAGTTCGCGCCGCGCTTCGTCGAATGCCTTGGGGGATCCATCGTAATCGTCAAAGGTGCGGCACACTTTTTCGATGATCCGGACGGCGGCTTCCCGGTCGTCCAGCATGCTGAACAGCTCATAGTCCTGCGCCCCGGCGCGTTGGAGATGCCCGCGCACGGAATACCACGGTCCCTCGTCGCCTATGTAAACCACATGCGCGTTCCCCGCCGGATACTTCCTTCCGTTGCCGGCTTCCGTGCAAACGTCCTGGATCCCTTCCTCCGGCGTATAGGCGTGATACCCCCAGTGCAGGAATCCCGGACAGCCGTATTTGAAGCACATCCACATCGGCATACGGCTCACCGAAAGGGGAAGGTCGAGCACGCGGTTCATCGTGGCCCCCGCCGGGAATCCGCAGGTATAGATCCACATTTCCTCGCCCGTATCCTGGAGCCTTCTGAAATCGGCGAGATACTTTTCGTACACGGCCTGCTTCACGACCCACACGTCGCATGCGCCGGCGATGTCCGTTGTCTCAACCGGATCGTTGATCTTCACGCCGGGCATGTTCTGACGGCAGATCCCCGACAGAGCGCGGTATGCGAGGCTGTTGGGGAACTGCGGCTCGTCGACCAGGCACTGCATGTACCTCTCCTGCCATCCGTTTTTCAGAACGCATTCCCACGCCCGCCTGAAATAGAGCTTCAGCTGACGGAACCCTTCGATCCCGGTGCATCCGACGTCTCTGTCCCACAGCAGATAATCGTCCGGATCGTCCCAGCTGTTGAAGCGGGCTACAAAGCCTCCCATGATGCGCTTGAAGCCGTATTTCAGCGCAAGATTGCCGACGATTTCCGCATGGGTGAAATCAAAATCCGTGACTTTTCCGTCTTCGTCGCGGACCGGCTCTCCGGAGGGGATCATGAGAAAATCGTTCCTCATGTCGAGCTCATTTTCGAAGAACCTTCCGAGCAGTTCCAGATACGCTTCGGAATACGGCTCAACGCCGTACTGAGCCGCCAGCCTCGGATAATAGATCCAGTTCACCATGTGAAAGCGGGATTCGTTCAGAGGCGGGACGACGGCGCTGTAGATCTTCAGGCTGACGGGAACGACGAGGGATTCTTTTCCGATCTCCAGCCTGAGCGATCCCTCATAACAGCCCGGAACGGCGTCCTCGCCGACCGTCAGCCTCACGAAGAAGGCGGCACGTCCTTTGTCCAGCTCCCGGCCGGCCGGCTTTGTGATATCGTAAACTTCAAACGGCGCTTTGCGGGTCACGAAGCTTTTGACTTCGTCATACTCCAATGTGGTAAACACCTTCGGACCGCTGTTTTCGCTGACGAGAACGGGCAGCAACTGATAAACCGCCGCCGCGCAGTCCAGCCCTTCCGGTGCACACGCGAAGGATTCCCCGCCGGAAAGGCTGATATCCGTGAGGATCTGAAAACCGACGTCGGAACGCCTGGCGGCGTAAAGCACGGCTTTCTTTCCCCGGGTTTCGTCCATCCTGGTATCCGGATAGACCCACTCGTTTTCCGAAAAGATTTGATATGACATGACATCTCCCCGTGGTATATCCGATCGGCTGCACCCCTTTGCGCGCTTTCTTCCGTTCACCGGGTGATCTTCCCATGGCGGCGGAGGCGGGATGGCCTTCCGATATATGCTGATATTGCTGACCGACCGAGCCGTCGGATCTTCCCCGATCCGCGGCACCGGACTGTTATGCCTTTACCGAAGTCCCGTCAGGCAGACGCGCCAGCAGCCAGCGGGGCTGGTCGGAACAGCACGGATACTTTTTCGCTTTTTCCAGATTGACTTCCATGCCCCAGCCCGGCCGGTCGTTCGCCCAGGCGAAGCCGTCATGGATTTCAGCGCAGCCTTCAAACACTTCCTGCACCTTCGGATCCGTTTCCATGCCGCACCACTCCTGAATCCCGAAGTTCACGGTCGTCAGATCGAGATGGACGTTCGCCATGTGCCCGATGGGTGAGACGTCGCCCGGCCCGTGCCACGCGGTCTTCACCCCGAAGGGCTCACAGTATGCCGCCAGTTTGCGCGCGGGCGTAACGCCGCCGATCTGAGAGACATGACAGCGGATGAAGTCGATCCAACGGTTCTCTACAAGCGGCTGCCATTCCATCGGATTGTTGAACAGTTCTCCCATGGCAAGCGGAGTGGCGCATGCTTCGCGGATCTTTTCAAACCAAGCGCCCTGTTCGGGAGCGAGCGCGTCCTCCAGGAAGAACGGGCGGTACTGCTCGAGCTGCTTCGCCAGCCAGACCGCATCGACGGGGTCCAAACGCTCGTGCACGTCGTGGCAAAGTTCCACATCGTTGCCGAATTTCAGCCGCACATGCTCGAACAGAGCCGGAACCGAGCGCAGATACTTCTTTGCGTCGAAATACGCGCCGTCCGGACTGCCTTCGGGCGTCTTCAGAAAGGACTGTCTGCCGCCGTAACCGCCGTACTGGATGCGAAGATATTGATATCCCTGCTCGATGAACGCTGCCACGGTCTCGTCGACCCGGCCGAAATCGTCCCCGCCGGCATGC
Organism: Clostridia bacterium; assembly: GCA_017412675.1. Taxonomy (GTDB): domain Bacteria; phylum Bacillota; class Clostridia; order Oscillospirales; family CAG-272; genus UMGS1696. The sequence goes on along the minus strand of JAFPWV010000049.1, from coordinate 2,321 downwards.
CGATAGACCGGGACCGCCTGACGGACCTTCCCGCCCCACAGCTGCCACACCGGCATGTTCGCCACCTTGCCCGCTATATCCCACAGGGCCATATCGCAGCCGGAGATCGCGTTGTTCAGGACGGGGCCGTTGCGCCAGTAGGACGAATTCATCATCACGGACCACGCGTCGTTGATGGCGAGAGCGTCGCGGCCCCGCAGCAGCTGATCCATGTACTCTTCTATGGCGGTCACCACCGCTTTATGCCGCTGGGTGAAGGTCGCGCAGCCGTATCCGTACAGACCCGGCTGATTGGTGTCGATCCGGACGACGATCAGGTTGGATCCCTGAGGCGCGGTCTCGATGGCTGTGACTTTTGCGATCCTGATCTCAGACATTCTCTTTTTCCTCCCGTTCCATCATTTTTTCATAGCTGTTCCGGACAAAACCGGTCTCCACCGGGTACGCCTGCGCCCATCCCTCAGGAACTCCGGGCAGGGCAAAGCCGCCGTCGATCCGCAGCGTCTCGCCCGTGATATAGGAAGCGCCGTCGCCGAGGAGAAACAGTGCTGCCTCCGCGATATCCTCTTCCGTACCCTGACGGCCGAGGGGAACCATTCCCGCGTACTGATATTTCCGCGTCGTATCGTCCACATGGAAAATGTTGATCGCCCCGGGGGCAATGCAGTTCACCCGGATCCGATAGGGGGACAGCTCCAGCGCGAGGGACTTCGCGGAACGCTCGAGAGCCGCCTTCATGCCTCCGTAGCAGAAATCCGTCGTGGTAACCATCTGCCCGTGAACGGAGGTGATGAACAGGATGCTCCCCGCTATCCCGTCGCGGACCATCCACCGGGCTGCAGCGCCAGCGCAGAGCATCTGGCCGGTATACAGCGTCGATGTCATGAAGTTGATGTCCTCCGCCGTGGCGTTCAGAATGCTGAATCGTCTGTCCTTTGCGGCGTTGCAGACGATGGCGTCCAGCCGCCCGAAATCCGCGTGCGCCTGATCCACCAGCGCGGCGGGAGAATCGGGATCCCCCATCTCCGCCCGGTAATAACGGACGGACGCGCCGCGTTCCTCGATCTGCTTTTTGACCTTCGCGGCGCCTTCTTCATTGTTCCGATAACTGAACGCCACGTCCCAGCCGTGTTCCGCCATCGTGAGGGCGATCCCCATGCCGATCCCGTGAGAAGCCCCCGTTACCAGTACAACCTTTCTGCTGTCCACTTCCGCCTCCTGTTTTAAATTCCTTTTTCCGCAAAGACAACGTTCTGCCCGAGATCGATCCAATACCGCTCCAGATTTACCCCTTCATCGGGTTCATAGACGGTTGAGCTTTTGAACTTAACTCGCGGATCTCTTGCATTTACTCTCTTCTTCTTCTCCATTGCCTTGATCAAATGCAGCTCATTTTCGACACATCCGGCAACGCTCTTAAGCGGTTCAATTCTGAATCTGCGTTGCCCTACCAAATCCGATGGTACGGGAGTTTTCTCGAATCGAGAAACTCATACCCGCCCTGATGACCGCCGGACGGTCGAGCTCGATTGTGACATCCGCGTACGAGCCGGGATCGATTGAAAACTCGGAAGTCCTGATAGTCCCAGTAACTTCCGTGGTCGAGATCAAAATCTGCGCGCGGTATCCGTCGAAGAAAGGTTTGTGCCTTCCTCCCTCGTCCTTCGTGAGCATCGTAATCAAAGCGGTCATGCGGCTATATACGCGCGCCGTTCCGGGTTTGGCGAGAAACATGCCTCTTTTCACCACATGCGCGGGAATCCCTTTCAGGAGAACCCCGATCGTGTCTCCACCCTCCGCCTCCTCAAGTGTTTTGCCGAAAATCTCCATGCTTCCGGTCTCGACAGTCAGTTTGTCCGTCTTCAATCCAAGGAGTTCCACGTCCATGCCGCTTCTCAATACGCCCCGTTCCACGCGCCCGACGGCGACCGTTCCAAGACCAGCCTTTTCATAGATCCTCCAGATGGGCATCAAAAACGGTTGGTCGAACGCCTTGTCCGGCAGAGAGGTGATTTCTCCGACTGTCTCGATCAGCTCGAGCACACCGTCACCCCAGGGGCCTTCGGGATCCTCGAGCGCTTTGATTGCGGAGCCCTTGATGATCGGGCAGTCTGAATAATCCAAATCCATATAAGAAGAGCAACATCAAGAACGATCAGAATTCCGTTGAAGATCCGTCTTCCCGGAGAGGTTTTGCTGTTTCCCATGAATCCTTTTTCTCTTTATGAATGAATCGATAATAAATTGATATAGTTCAGTTTTATTATATCTGTTATTTTATACCGCTTTCTGATAAGACGGCCGTCTCAAATCGCTACAAT
>JAFPWV010000048.1 GCA_017412675.1 Clostridia bacterium | reverse complement strand
GCGGTACTCGTCGATGGTCGTCGCGCCGATCACCTGGATCTCGCCTCTTGCGAGCGCGGGCTTCAGGATGTTCGCGGCGTCCACGGCACCCTCCGCGCCTCCCGCGCCGATGATCGTATGGATCTCGTCGATGAAGAGGATGACGGAGGGATTCTTTTTCACCTCGGCGAGGACGTTTTTCATCCGCTCCTCGAACTCGCCGCGGTATTTAGCTCCCGCGACCATGGCGGAGAGATCGAGCGTCACGATGCGGCGTCCGGCAAGCGTCTCCGGGACCGCGTCTTCCGCGATCCGCTGGGCGAGCCCTTCTACGACCGCAGTCTTGCCGACGCCCGGCTCGCCGATCAGACAGGGGTTGTTTTTCGTGCGCCTGGAGAGGATCTGCACGAGCCGCGCCGTCTCCTCCTCCCGCCCGATGATCGGGTCGAGCTTGCCCTCCCGCGCGCGTTCGCAGAGATCGACGCCGTACTGCGAGAGGGTGTCGCCGAGGTGCTTCTTTGCCGCATTTTTCTGCCGTTCCCCGCCCGCGCTGAGGACCGCGAGGATCCCGCGCTTGACGTCGGCCGGGGAGGATCCCGCTTCGCGCACGAGCCGCGCGGCATAGCACTCCTCCTCGTCCATTGCGGCGAGCAGAAGGTGCTCCGTTCCGATGTAGCCGTGGCCCATCCCGACGGCGATGGAGGCGGACGCCTCGATGATCCGCTTCACGCGGGGCGTGATGTCGCCGGGCGTCAGGGCGGACGGTTCTCCGAATCCGACGGTCTCCCCGATCTGGCGGCGGACCTTGTCAAAGGTGACTCCCTGCTCTTCGAGGACGCGCGCGGCGATCCCGTCCCGTTCCGAAAGCAGGCCGAGCAAAAGGTGTTCGCTCCCCACGGAGGAATGCCCCATTTCCGAGGCGGCGGCAAGCGCGCGGTTCAGCGCATTCTGGGCTTTTTTGGTGAAACCGATGGTCATGTTCTCTCCTATTTCTTGCTGAATTGCGGAATACGGTCAAGCGGTTCGTTCCGGAGAACGGAAAAAGCCGGAAGATCCTTTTCTCCCGGCTTGCGGCGGGATCTTCGGTATAGGATAGGAAGTTTCCCGCCGGAATATTCAGTTGTTCACGTGATCAGAGGTGCATCGGCGCTTCGGTGAGGATCGCGCGGACCTTTGCGGCGCGTCTCTCCCCGAGCGATTCCGTCGCGTCGATGTTCTCCGCAGCCGCGAGGGTGTGCGGCAGGCAGGTGAACATCGCCTCGTCCACCAGCCGCGTCGGCAGATCGACGAGTTTCATCCCCGCCGCCATGCGCATCGCGGAATACATGGAGACGAGCTCCGACGCGCCGAGGTTGCGTGTGTACATGAGCATCCCGTAGCTCCGGCGCACCTTCTCCGCGAGATTCCCCTTGCGTTCGTCGCCGATGCCGTCCCGGAGCTCCCGCTCCTTTGCGACCAGGCGGTCCGCCGCTTCGGTGACTTCCCGGACGGTTTCCTCCTCGGTCTGGCCCATGGTCTCGCGGTTCGAGATCAGGTAGACGTTCGTGGAAAGCGAGCTGCCGTCCAGCGAACGGAGGGAGATGCCCTCGCGGGACATGCGGAAGGCGACCCTTGCGATCCAGCCGGACTCCGCCGCTGCCGGAAGATGCGCGGTGACGGAGGCCTTCATGCCGGTGCCCATTTCGGACGGATCGTGCGTGACATAGCCGAACTTCTCGGTGAACGCGATCGGGAGGGCCGCGTCGAGTTTTGCTTCAGCTTCAAACGCCATGGCGAGCGCGGCGTTCAGATCGTTGCCGGGGACCACCGCCGTGATCGTCACATGGTCCTCGCCGCCGACCGCGACCGTGAGCGACTGATCCGCGTTCTGCAAGAGGACGGCCGGACCCTTCTTTTCGGCGAGCGCGCGGGAGATCACATGCTGTTCCGCCGTCGCGCGGCGCTCTTCTTCGCTCATGGCAGCGAGATCGGTGGCACTCCAGCCCTCGCCGTCCGCGTAAACGGCCTTCACCGCTTCGACAAGCGCTGCGGCCTGATCGTCCGTCATCTGATCGGAGAACGGATAGTCTTCGAGATTTCTGTGCAGCGTGACGCGGGAATTCAGAACGACGTCGCTGTCCTTGCCTTCAGTCATATACCACATGGTTTTCTGCTCCTTCTCTTTCAATCTCTGCTGCTCCGTCATTCCGTTCTGCCGTCCGCCGCATCTTCCGCCGGTTTCACGTCCGCTTTCAGGGCGGCGGCGTTTTCCTCGCGGAGGGCCTTCAGCTCGTCCCGGATCTCGGCGGCGCGCTCATAATTCTCGTTCTTCACGGCTTCCGCCCGCTCCGCTTCCAGCGCTTCGATCCTGTGCTTGCGCTCGATGCGGTCGCGGTATTTGAGTGGGACGCGTCCCGTGTGTTCGCTGCCCCCGTGCGCGCGGCTGACGGTCGGTGCGAGCTCGGCCTCGAAGGTCTCATAGCACTTCGGGCATCCCGCGCCGCGCTGGGCGAATTCTCTCAGCGTCGTGCCGCAGCCGGGGCATTTCTTCTCTTCCTTCTTCCCGCGTTCGCCGGACGTGAGGGCCCGGTCCCCGCCGAAGAAGCCGCCGAGGAGATTCCCGACCGTGCGGAACGGATTTGCGAAGATCGAATCCTCGAAGAAGGAATCGAAATCCTCGAAGAACCGATCGGTGCCGATCTCGGGCAGCTCGCCCTTCTCCTGCATCGCCGCGGCGCAGTCGTCGCAGAGACGGAAGGTGCGTTCTCTGCCGTTGACGTTTTCATGGAAATAGTAGGTCGCTTCGTTTTTCTTGCATTTTTCGCAGAGCATTTTGAAATCCTCCGAAATCATAATTGACAACTTAATTCTGCATCATGTAAAACATGAGCGCGTGGCGCAGGATGTCGGCCCGGAGCGCGTCCCGCTTTTCCGGCGGGCATTCGTCGAGCGCGGCCGCGGTGAGCGTCTGCATGATGAGCTTGGCTTCCCGCTCGGTCATCACGCCGTGCTCCCACAGGTTCCGTAAATACGCGGCGGCTTCCGCTTCGGTGACCGTCTTGCCGACCGCCTGGAAGAAGTGCATCAGGTATTCACTCTTCGACATCTGCACACGGACGATGCGGATGTACCCGCCGCCGCCTCGACGCGAATCGATGATATACCCCCGCTCGGGCGTGAAGCGCGAGGTGAGGACATAGCTGATCTGGGACGGGACGCAGCCGATTTTCTGAGCGAGGTCGTTTCGGCGGACCTCCGCGCTGCCGCCGCCTTCTTCGAGCATTTTCTCGATCAGAGAGGCGATGTGATCGGACAGGATCATGGGAATCGGCTCCTTTCCGGCGATTTGACTTTGACTTTCTTTGTCCTTCGCTGTGCCTCTATTATATCTCAAAAGTCAGGAAAGGTCAAAGTCAAGGAAAGTCAAAACAAGCACAGGAAAGTCCGTTAAAGTGATTTATCCCGTTGTTTTCTATCGAAATCGCACGGAATCACACTTTTTCATCGGTTTTTCGCGTCCGCCGAGCACACCTTCGACGTACAGAGGCCGGAGAACAGACCTGTCATCCCTCTCCGGCCTCCCGCGTGATGTTATGTGGAAGTCTCTGCCGCGTTGAATGCCTCTGCCAGCGCGCGCCAGGTATCCCGCTCCGCACGCCCGGATGCCGGAATGCCCGCCGTCCGCTGGAACCGCTTCACCGCCGCCGCCGTCTCCTCCCCGTAGTGCCCGTCGATCGGCACGACGCCGAGATCATAATCGGCTGCCAGCGCGCGGAGCATGTACTGCAGAAGATACACCGCCTCGTCGTCCTCTCCCGGCGAAAGGCACCAGTCGCATTCCCGCGGCAGGATGCTGATCGTCACCGGCGCGCAGGCATCCCGCTCCTGATGACAGCAATCACAAATCGCGTCCCATGTTTCCCGGTCGCAGACGCCCGTCACCGGGATGCACTCGGTCTCCTGAAACGCCCGCACCGCATCCTCCGTCTGCACGTCATAACACCCCGACACCGGGACGACGAGGCACGCCATCCCCCACCGCATCCCAAGCTCGCGCAGCAGCCTCTGCAACATCTCGATCCTTCCCCGCCGGTCCCGCACGTTCACGCTCATGTCACGCCTCCTCTCCCATCAGCACGCCGCCGAACTGTTCTTCGCTCCCGTAGTCCCCTTCGACGAGCGTGCGGTAGGTATTGGCGATCGAATCCCATGTGTAGGACGCGACCACCCCCGTCGGGTCGAGGCCGTAAATCCGCTGGTATGCGCGCACCGCATCCGCCGTCCGGGGACCGAAGATGCCGTCTGCCGCGAGGGACGGAATGGCGGCGTAGATCTCGGCGATCCGGTTCAGATAGGTCTGGAGAACGCGCACGTCTTCGCCGCGGGATCCCTGCCGAAGCGCAGTCCCGGGATAGGGCAGCGTCCGCGAGACGAAATAGTCATCCGGCAGCGAGTCGCGGAAGTTCGTGAAGGCCATGTAGATCGCCTCCCACGTCGCAGCATCGACCTCTCCGGTCACGGGCAGGCCCGCGATGTACTGGAAATCCTCGACCGCACCGCGCGTCACCGGACCGAAGATCCCGTCGATCTCCACGGGCCGCACCGATTCGCTGAACCCGGAGATGAAGCGCAGAAGGTACTGCACCTCCCGGACCTCGTTTCCCGTCAGGCCCTCGTACAGGCGATCGTTGAACAACAGGATCACGTCTTCGACCGGAACGCCCTCCGAGTTGAGGTCCGAGAGCTTCTTGACCGCCGCATAGACCCGCGCGATGGCGTACCAGGTCGCCCGTCCCACAACGCCGTCCGGGGTCAGGCCGAACTGCCGCTGGAATTCCTCGACCGCGTCGACCGTTTCCGCTGAGAAGAAGCCGTTCACATCGGAGATTTTCGGGATGTTCGGGAAGTTCTTCGAGATGCGGTTCAGGCGGATCTGCACGAGGTACACGCCGTCGCCGAACATTTCCGCCGAGAGCGGCGCGCCGGGATAGGATTCCGTGGTCCCCTCGACCGGGACGTTCACGACGAGCTCGATGTTGTCGCCGAAATAGGTCTGCAGGATCTCGAACGCCGAAAGCCCGCGCTCCGCGAGCTCGACCGACCCCCACTGCGACAGCCCCCCGCACTGCACCTCGATCCCGTCGCAGTACAGCGCGAAGAGCGGCTCGACCGAACCCTGCCGCCGGATGTAGGTATCGAAGATCTCGTCGACGAGGCGGGAAATGTTCTCGAAGATGTTCCGCCCGTAGACGAAGGACTGGTCGATGGTCGTGGAATTGGTGATGTCGAAGTCATAGCCGCGGCTCGGGTAGTATTCGGTATAAATGCGGTTGAGCGCGTAGCTGATTTCGGCGTAGATGTTGGCGATGAGCGCGCTCTCCGGCCATGTGGGATAGATCTCGCTCGACGCGACATTCTTGATGTAATCGGTGAACGGGACGGTGACGTTGCGCGCGGGTTCGTCGGGACGTCCGAGATGGACCGTGACCGTCTCCGGGATGACCGGCTTCAGGATGCCTTGATTCATGAGTTTCCTCCGTTCTCCGCGCTTTTTCCGCCCGGGTTCTGCGTCGGTCGGTTCGAGAGATTGCCCCCGGTGATCTCCCCGTTGCGGTTGCCGACGTCCTCACGGTTCACACCCCCCGGTTCGAGCGCTTCGGTCCCCGGGGTCTCGTACAGCATGATCTGTCCGCTCTCGCCGATGGTGTCCGCCTCCGAGAGCGGGACGAGATCGACCGGGAGCACGGCGAGCACGCCCGAGAAGACGGGGACCGCCGCCGCCTCGACCGGGTAGTACCCCGCCCGCCGGACCGTGACGCCGTAGAGCCCCGCCGGGGACGACGATCCCGGGTTCAGGCTCTCCCCCGCATCCGGGACGATGAGGGAGACGGTCTCGGTCAGGCCGCCTTCGTCGGTGCGGAGCGTGTAGAGGACGTCGTTTTCCGCGCCGTAGTCCGTCACCGTCACGAGCGCGCCTTCGATGGGGATCGCGCCGTTCGCTTCCGTCACAAACACCCGCACATAGCCTCTTTCATTCGGCAATCAAATCACCTCTCTTTCGCCTTTCCCTCCCATTGTATGCCGTATTCGTTTTTCGGTGCCGCAGAGGCGAAATATTCACCGTTATACACCGTTATTCACAAATTCAAGTATATCTTGAATCCGTATTTCCGGACAATTTCTGGCATTCTTTTCCATTTCGATTTCCATTTACTGGATTCTCGGAAAGTATCATGTTTTCCAGTTCTCCCCATTTGTGCACATAATTCCGATATTTTTGTGACATTCTGCAAGTATTGCTTGAATTTATGAAATTTCCGTAAATTCAAGAACGGCTTTATTGCTTTTTGCGCCGGAATGTGATACGCTGGAGCCAGGACCGGCGAGCACGGCTGATATGCACGCCGCATTCATTTTTCCAGACCATCGATTCATTCTATTCATCCTTTCAATCAAGCGATATACAGGAGGCGCAGCATGACGGACAGAACCATCATCGGACAGAAGATCGCGGAACTCAGAAAAGAAAAAGGCCTGACGCAGGCGGAGCTGGCGGATTTGCTCGGCGTCACGCATCAGGCGGTCTCCCAATGGGAACGGAGCGAAACCTTCCCGGATATCCTCACCCTGCCGAAAATCGCGGAGATCTTCGGCGAAAACCTCAATTCCCTCCTCGGGATCGAAAGCGGGGAGCCGTCCTCCTTTCCCGAAACGGACGAAGATCCTCATTCTGACGAAGATCCGGCGGCGGGTGAAGAAGGTCCCGCCGAAGAAAAGAACGAAGACACCGTCATGATCGAGGACGGCGAAGACGAGCCGGAGCCGACGGTCGAGGACGCGGGAGATTCCTATCAGATCCATATCCCGCCGATCAAGGTCCCCGGCATCCCGGCGATCGAGCTCCCGCTCATCAGCGTGCCGAAGGTCAAAAGCGGATCGGTCAGCCACGAGCTTGAAGCGCAGTTCCGCGAGAGTCAGGAAAACGCGCGGCGTCAGGCCGAGGCGATCCGGGCGGAGGCAATGAAGAGCGCGGAGGAAGCGAGAAGGCAGGCGGAAGCGCTGCGGGCGGAAGCCATGAAGAGCGCGGAAGAAGCGCGTCAGCGGGCCGCCATCATGCAGGAGGAAGCCCGTCGCAGCGCGGAAAACGCAAAGAAGCAGGCGGAGGCGAACAACGAAGAACTGCTCTTCACCAAAGCCGTCGCGCTCGCCGCGGAAGCCGGGAAGGTCTCAACGTCCCTGATCCAGCGTAAGCTCGCGATCGGCTACGGGCAGGCGGCGCGCATCCTCGACCGGATGGAAGCGCTCGGATACATCGCGCCGCAGAACGGGCTCGGCCCGCGCGAGGTGCTCATCAAGCCGGACGATCTCAACGATGTCAAACCGGGCGGCGGCTTCGAGGACTTTTACAAGGAAATGTCCGCGCGGGCGGAGGCGCACAAGGCGGAATTCGAGAAGATCGCGGAGAATTACGAGAAGGAACACGCCGCAGAGATCGAGGAATCCGCGCGGAAATACGCAGAAGAACACGCCGCGGAAATCGAGGAAATGACCCGGCAGTACGAAGATGAACACGCTGAAGAAATTGAGGAGCGACTCGAATCGGACGGGAGCAATATCCATCTCGGCAGTCTCGAGGACTATTCCCTCCCCGTCTCGGACGAAACCTACGACTTCGGCGGCGCGGACGGCGCTTATGAGATCGCGTTCATCCGGGACGGCAGGATCATCGCAAACTTCATCGGCTCGCCCGAGCGCCATGTCACGCTCATTGTGAACGGCGTCGGCGGCTCACTGAAATCCGAGCTCAGCGTCACGGTCGACGGCACGGTGAACGGCACGGCGACGAGCGGCCTCGGCATGACGGTCAACGGGAACGTGAACGGACCCGCCCACGCCGGGCTGGAGCTGAACTGCGGCGACGTGGCGGGCAACGCGGACGCGGGTCTCGGCATCACCTGCGGCGCGATCTCCGGCAACGCAAACGCCGGGATGGGCGTCCACTGCGCGTCGGCCGGCGGGAACGGCACCCGGGTCGATGACGGCGGCACGGAGTTTGAATTCTCCGCCGACGGCAAGAACGTCACGATCAACGGCGACTATGACGGCGACCTCACCGGCGCGCTCTCCGTGTCGGTGAACGGCGATGTGAACGGCGACGTAACGGCGAACGGGCCTGCGGCGATCGGGGGCGATGTGAGCGGCGATGTTGTCGCGGCCGGCAATCTGGCAGTCGGCGGCGATGTGGACGGCGATGCGCGCGGGGACAATCTGACAGTCAGCGGAGACGTCGGCGGGGACGCGGTCTCGGAAGGCACGATGGAGATCGGCGGAGACGTCGGCGGGGACGCGACGGTGAAAAACGGCGATCTCACCGTCGAAGGGAGCGTCGATGGGGATGTTTCCTGCCCCGGGAATCTCACAATCCGCGGAGACGTCGGGGGCGACATCGAGGCAAATACCGCAAGCTGGGGCGGCTCCTCGCCGGAATTCCGGCTGGAAGGCAAGAACGTCATCATCGAAGGGAATTACGACGGCGATCTCTCCGCGGCGGACAACGTGACCGTCGAGGGTGACGTGAACGGGAGCGTCGAAGCGGGCAGCAGCGTGACCGTTGCGGGCAGCGTGAACGGGAACATCGACGCGGGCGGCAGCGTCAGCATCGAAGGCGAGGTGACGGGCGACGTCGACGCGGGCGGGCGCGTGAACATCGGCGGGGACCTCCAGGGGAACATCGACACGGGCGGGAACGTCCAGATCGACGGGGACGTGTCCGGCGTGATCGAGGCCAACCGCGTGTCCGTCAAGGGCGATTACAGCAGCGAAGGCTAAGCGGCAGAATCCCATGATTGAAATCCGGCTCTCAAGGGTCGGATTTCTCATTTGTTCTTGCATTTTGCGGCGGGATGAAGTATAATGAAGCGACCCCCATCTCAACGATCTCCGGAGGAAAAAATGAAAACCGTCGCGCTGACCTCGTCGTCCATCGAAAAAGGCTACAAGCTCTATTCCCGTTATGTGCGGTATGTGCTCAGCGGAGCCGCCTTCCACGAAATCCCCGTTCTGCCCGTGATCCTGCCCTTCACCGACGACCCGGACGTCATCCGCGGATACGCCCATGCGTTCGACGGGTATCTCTTTACCGGCGGGGACGACGTCTCCCCCGCGCGCTACGGCGAGGAGCGGCACCCGAAATGCGGGGAAGAGGAACCCGAGCGCGACGCGTTTGAATTCGCCCTGCTCCGTGAGCTGATGGCGGCGGACCGGCCCGTCTTCGGGATCTGCCGGGGCATTCAGGTCATGAACGCGGCGGCGGGCGGCACTCTCTGGCAGGACATCACCGCGCAGAAGACCGGAAGCCGCATGCCTCACTTCGACACCCTCGAGGACGGCTCTCACCGGCACCGGGTCTACGTCTCAGGCGCGCTCTCAGATCTGCTCGGCGCGTGCGGCATCCTCACGAACAGCTACCATCATCAGGCGGTGAAGGATCCGGGACACGGCATCCGCATCGCCGCACGCAGTCACGACGGCGTGATCGAGGCCATCGAATCGACCGAGCTCTCCTACTACAAAGCGGTGCAATGGCATCCGGAGGTCTCCCCCGACGAGATCTCCATGAAGCTGATCGGCGATTTTCTCCGTCACATTTAATCTTGTCAAAACAATAGAAACGGAAAACAGCATGGAAAACATCAAAGAAGTCATTCTCTGCAAATACGGCGAGCTCATCCTCAAGGGGACGAACCGCTCGACCTTCGAGGCCCAGCTTCTGCGTGAGGTCCGCCGCCGCGCCAAAGCCTTCGGGCAGTACGAGATCTACGCCAACCAGTCGACGGTCTATGTGGAGCCGCTCGACGACGAATCCGCCGGGGCGGACGCGATCGACGCGCTCTACGGCCAGCTCAAAAAGGTCTTCGGGTTCGTCGCGCTCTGCCGGGCCGCAGTCTCGGAAAAATCGATGGACGCGATCCTCGAGACGGCGAAGGCCTATCTCCCGGAAAAGCTCGCCTCGGCGAAAACGTTCAAGTGCGAATCGCGGCGCAGCGACAAGAAATTCCCCTTCGCCTCCCCTGAGATCTCCGGCGAGGTCGGCGGCGCGATCCTCGACGTCTGCCCGCACCTCACCGTGGACGTGCAGGACCCGGACGTCGTCGTGAAGATCGAGGTCCGCGAGCGGTTCGCCTACATCCACGCGGGACAGGACAAGGGCGCGGGCGGGATGCCCCTCGGCTCGGCGGGCAAGGGGATGCTTCTGCTCTCCGGCGGGATCGATTCCCCGGTCGCGGGCTGGCGCATGATGAAGCGCGGGATGACGGTCGAGTGCGTGCACTTCGAGTCCTTCCCGTACACCAGCGAAGCCGCGCGGGAAAAGGTCTTCGAGCTGGCCCGGGAGCTGGCGGAATACTGCGGGAAGATCAAGGTCCATGTGATCTCCCTCACGCACATTCAGGAAGAAATGCGCGATCATTGCGAAGAGGACTACTTCACCCTCCTGCTGCGGCGGTTCATGATGCGGCTCGCGTCCCGGTCCGCCGAGGAGAACGGATGTCCGGTCCTCGTGACGGGCGAATCCCTCGGGCAGGTCGCCTCCCAGACGCTGAAATCCATGGTCGTGACCGAGGACGCGGCGGATCGTCCCGTCTTCCGGCCCCTTGTCGGCATGGACAAGGAGGAGATCATCGTCGTCTCCCGCGAGATCGGCACCTTCGACACCTCCATCCTCCCCTACGACGACTGCTGCACCGTCTTCACCCCGCGGCATCCCCGGACCCAGCCCGAGCTCGCCAAGGTCGTCCGCGAGGAAGGACGCATCGACGCCGACGCGCTTCTCGAAGAGGCATGGGCAACGCGGCATTGCGTCGTGATCGAACAGGAATTCTGATTTTTCCATACCGGAAAGGAGAACGTCCATGAGAGACTATCCGCGAAACGAGGAACGCACGGGCGTGCAGGAAAGCGGCGATTTCGAGCCGGTCTTCGATGTCCAATCCGACTTTGTCATGGTCTACGGGTTTCACGACCTGAAAAAGCGCGTGCAGAAGTGGAAAAAAGCGGGATACGTCATCCACCTGATGACCGGCGTATCCTGGGGCAACTATCAGGACTATCTGTTCGGGCGCTTCGACGGGATCAACCACCGCGACGAGGGACAGCAGAACCGCGACGGCTCCGAACGCGCCCACGGCAAGGACGTCCCCTACATGGTCCCGTCCAACTCCTTTGCGCACTACCTCGCCGAGGGGCTCAAATACGCGGTGGACTGCGGCGTCGAGGCGATCCACCTCGAGGAGCCGGAGTTCTGGGTCGAGACCGGGTACTCCGACGCGTTCAAGCGCGAATGGAAGATCTACTACAAGGAAGACTGGATTGATCCCCAGTCCTCCTGCGACGCGCAGTACCGCGCCTCGAAGCTCAAGCAGTATCTCTACACCCGCACCCTCGACCGCCTCTGCTCCGAGCTGAAGGAATACGCGATGGTGAAATACGGGCGGCTGCTCCGCTTCTACGTCCCGACGCACTCCCTCATCAACTATTCGCAATGGAAGATCGTCTCGCCGGAGAGCGCGCTCATCGACCTCCCCACGGTGGACGGATACATCGCGCAGATCTGGACCGGGACGTCCCGCGAGCCGAACTTCTTCCGCGGCGTGCGGAAAGAGCGGACGTTCGAGACTGCGTTCCTCGAGTACGGCGTCATGCAGGAGCTGGTGCGCGGGACCGGCCGCCGGATGTGGTATCTCGCGGACCCGATCGAGGACAACCCGCGCCACACCTGGGAGGATTACCGCGCGAACTACTACCGCACCGTCGTCGCCTCGCTCTTCCACCCGGAGATCTCGGACTACGAGGTCTCGCCGTGGCCGCGCCGGGTCATGAAGGGACGCCATCAGCCGACCGAGGAAGCGATGAAGGCCATGCACGCGGAATTCCGCGCGTTCCTCGAGGGAGGCGGACGGCGCGAGGATTTCCGGCCGCAGAAGGACACGTCGACGATCATCCCGCCGGCATACAAGACGAACCTGCTCGCCGTCATGCACGCGCTGCGCGACATGAAGGATCAGGTCGACATCCGCTGGGAGGGGGACAATACCGAGGTGGCCGTCGCCATCGCGGATTCCGCCATGTTCCAGCGCATCTATCCCGGCGACGAAAACTACACGAGCATCGATTCCGGTTCGGCGAACGGCGCGCTCGAGTTCTCGCCCTTCTACGGCCTGACGCTGCCGCTCGTGAAGGCGGGCATCGCGGCGCGGCCGATCCAGCTCGACAACATCCGCCGCTTCCCGGCCTACCTCGATCCGTACAAGACCCTCGTGCTCTCCTACGAATACATGAAGCCCGCCTCCCCCGACATTCACGAAGGGCTCGCGGGTTGGGTGAAGAACGGCGGCACGCTCGTCTACATCGGCGACGGGAGAGATCCCTTCCACCGGGTGCGCGAATGGTGGAACAGCGGGGAAAACCGGTACGCCACCCCGGCGGAGCACCTCATGCAGTCGCTCGGCCTCGGGAAGGATCCCGCGGCGGGCATCTACAACGTCGGCGCGGGCCGGGTGATCGTCCGTATCGAATCCCCTGCGCGCCTCGCCGAGGATGCCGAAGCCTCCGACGCCTACCGCGACGCCATGCTCGCCCTGCTCGGCAAAGGTGCGACGTCCTCGCTCATCCTGCACCGCGGCGCGTATGCCGTGACGGCGCGCATGGACGAGGGGGACGAGGGACCGGACGTCCTCCGTGGCACCTACATCGACCTCTTCGACGACGGACTCGCCGTGGTGGAGGATCCGGAGCTCACACCCGATTCCGTCGGGCTCTGGTACGACGTCGACAAGATCGACCGATCGGCGCCCGCCTTCCTCATCGCCCTCTCCGGGCGCGCGGAAAAGATCGCCGTGAGCCAGAGAAGCCTGAAATTCGTGTCGCGGAGCCCATCCGAGATGACGGTCGCGGCGCGGATCTGGACGAAGCGTCCGCCGAAATCCGTGAAGATCACGGCGCGCGGCGGGGTGAAGGAGCTCCCGTTCGACTACGAGCCGGACAGCGAGACATCCTATTTTACCTACCCGAGCGACGGGGAGCCCGTCCGGGTCAGCATCGCGTTCTGAGCATGAAAACAAGGACTGCCGTTTTTTCCGACAGTCCTTTTGTTGCGCTTTTCATCCGATTTCGCCGAGAAGCCCGAGATCCCACAGGAGGCGTCCGAGGACGTATTTGTCCCGGATGTCCTTCGCCATGAGGAAGGCCTCGCGCGCGTCCCCGGCCGATACGCCGATCTCGGAGAACGACGTCGGGTGCCCGATCGAGCGCATGAACGCCTCGAGCTCCGCCGATTTCGGGAGCGTCCCAATGATCGCGAGGATCTCGTCCCAATGCGTGAGGATCTTCTCGAGGCGCGCGGCGTGCTTCTGGGGATCGTACTTCCCTTCGCGCCGCTCGCCCGCGATCATGGCCTCCGCGCCCGCGCCGAGCTGTTCCCAGAGGTGGGCGTTCCACGCGTCCGGATCGAAGGCGCGCACGGCGGCGAGGGCTTTTTCACGGTTCGGCGTGACCGACGTGAGCTGTTCGTACGCGCGCACCGTCACGAGCGTCGCGATCCCGCATTGGATGCCGTGCAGATCGGCGGGCGTCCCGAAGGCGAGCGCGCGCATGTCGAGGATGTGCGAGATGTAGTGCTCCATCCCCGATGCGGGGCGGGAGATCCCGGCGTAATTCATCGCAAGCCCCGAGACGACGAGCCCCTCCATCACCGATGCCGCCGCGTCCGGATCCCCCCGAACCGCCGCGGGAGCCGCCTTCATGCAGGTGTCGAGCGCATTGCCGACGATGCCGGCGACGGTCTCGCAGAAGGGATCTCCCACGAGGAGCGCCGCGATCCGCCACTCGGCGATGCTGACGAATTTTGCGAGCATGTCGCCCACGCCGGAACGGATCAGATGCACGGGCGCGGCTGCGAGGACGGCGGGATCGGCGATGACCGCGTCGGGACACCTCGACGGGAGGGAGATCTTCAGCCCGCCGCGCTCCATCGAGGAGGTCCCGGAGGCAAATCCGTCCATCGAAGAGGCGGTCGCGACGATCAGATCGGGGATCCCCTTCGCGCGGGAGAGGATCTTGCCCGTGTCGTTCAAAACGCCGCTCCCCACCGCGATCACGCAGTCGGCGTCGGGCGGGCAGAACATCACGGCTTCCCCGACGATCCGCTCGTCCGGCGCGGGCTTCTCGCGCTCCACGACGTGCAGAGCGTACGCGATCCCGGCGGAGGAGAGGATCTTTGCGACGCGCTCCCCGGCGGCTTCACAGGTATGCCGGTCGCAGAGGACGAAGGGCTTGTGGGCGCTGTATTTTTTGAGAAGGAGCGGCAGGGCTTCCATCGCGCCGCGCTCGATGAGGCAGTCGGAGAGGCCGCCGAAGTGGCGCTTCCCGCACGACGGACAGACGAACCCGTCCTCATGCATCAGGCTTTTGAGATCGGTTTTCATGCGTTCCACCCCTCCCGCAGTCTCCGGATGTTCCCGGCGAGATCGTCCCCGTGGAAGACCGACGAGGACCCACAGACGAAGAGATCCGCTCCGGACCTGCGCATCTTCACGGCGTTCTCGAAGCTGACGTTGCCGTCGACTTCGATGCGGATCTCGGGATGACCGTGCTCGTCGAGGTATCTCCGGCAGTCCGCGATCTTGCCGAGCGTCGCCGGGATGAGCTTCTGTCCCGCGAAGCCGGGGTTGACCGTCATGAGCAGGACCGCGCCGATGTCGTCGAGGACATAGTCGAGGGCTGAGAGCGGCGTCGCGGGGTTGAGCGCGGCCATCGGCACCCCTCCCGCCTGACGGATCGCGGCGAGCGCGCGCTGAAGGTGATCGGTGGCCTCCGCATGGACCGAGACGTATTCGCCCGGCTGCACGTCGAACCACGAAATCTTCCACTCCGGCTCGGTGATCATCAGATGGATATCGAGCGGGATCGGGGACAGGCGGCGCAGCTGGCGGCAGAAATCGGTGCCAAGGGTGTAATTCTTGACAAAGACGCCGTCCATGACATCGACGTGGAGGTATTCGACACCCAGCTCGGCGAAGAGTTCGAGCGTTTCCGTGAAGCGCGCGTAGTCGACGCACATCATCGAGGGCGAGAGAAGAGGAGAGAGCATGACACACCCCAGAGGTTGTTTTTCGTTGCCTTTATTATAGCAGAGCGCGCGGCGGATGACAAGGCTTTCGGCCGAAATTTCCGGAACACGGAAAAACGGGGAGTCATCCTCCCCGCTCATCTCTGTCCCTGCTTGGTCAGTTCGTTCGCGCACGGCTTCCCGTCCCGGAGCGCGGCGAGATTTTCCACCGTCGTCGCGGCGATGTTGTCGAGCGCTTCCTCGGTCAGAAACGCCTGATGCGACGTCACGAGCACGTTCGGCATGGTGATGAGCCGCGCGAGGGTGTCGTCGTCGAAGATGTGACCGGAGAGATCGCGGAAGAAGACGTCCCCCTCCTCCTCGTACACGTCGAGGCAGGCCGCGCCGATGTGCCGCTCCTTGATCCCTTCGAGAAGCGCTTCGGAGTCGATCAGCGCGCCGCGGGAGGTGTTGACGAGGATGACGCCCTTCTTCATGCGCTTCACCGTCTCGCGGTTGACGAGGTGGAACGTCTCCTCGGTCAGGGGACAATGGAAGGAGATGACGTCGCTCTCGCCGAAAAGCTCGTCGAGGGGGACGTAGTCGATCCCCGCGTCCTTCGCCGGGAATTTGTCGTAAGCCAGCACCTTCATTCCGAATCCGCGGCAGATATCGATGAACACCCGTCCGATCCGGCCCGTTCCGACGACGCCGACGGTCTTGCCGTGAAGATCGAAGCCCGTGAGGCCGGACAGGCTGAAATTGAAGTCCTTCGTGCGGTTATAGGCCTTGTGGATGCGCCGGACCGAGGTCAGCAGCAGCGCCATCGCGTGTTCCGCCACCGCATAGGGCGAATACGCCGGGACCCGCACCACGCGAACGTTTCCGGCCGCGTAGTCGAGATCGACGTTGTTGTATCCGGCACACCGCAGCGCGACGAACTTCACACCGCCGGAAGCGAGCCGGTCGATCACCATGGCGTTCACCGTGTCGTTGACGAACACGCAGACGCCGTCCGCTCCCTGCGCCAGGGCGACCGTGTCCTCGTTGAGCTTGGTCTCGTAAAACTTGAAGCCGATCCCCGCAGCCTTTCCGTATTTGGTAAAGGCGGGGATGTCGTAGGGCTTGGCGTCGAAAAACGCGATTTTCATCCTGTTCTCCTTTTCATATCCATGCGGTCTGACGGCTTTAGTATGTCGGAAAAAGGCAGCTTCATGCAGAGAATTCAATCCACGGCGAAGAAGGAGATCGTCTCCCCGTAGATCTCGCGGAATCCGAGCGAACGGGCGAGGCAGGCGGATTCCCGCGTCACGGCATACCCGTAATACGCGCGCCGTCCCCGGAGCATCGCCTCGGATCCGTACCGGCTGACGAGCGCACGTCCGAGCCCGCGTCCCCGCAGATCGCCGCGCACGAACACATTCACGATGTCGTAATAGGCCCGCCCCGCCTCCGTCGCCCAGAGGTAGCCGCCGAAGCTCCCGTCCTCAGCGCACGCAAGCCAGAGCCGGTCCGACGCGCCGAATTCCCGCACCTCGTCGGGAAACGCGCCCCACACGCTCCGCTCGAGCTCGGAGAGCGCCTCGAAATCCGCCCCTTCCGCTTCCCGGATGCGCCAGCCGTCGGGCGGATAGACGCGCAAAAGCTCCGTCCGGCACGCGAAGAGGCCCCAGCGGTCGATCGATTTGCCGACCGGATCCGCCCGGAAGCGATGACCGCCCATCGGGCTTTTTGCGAAAAACCGATCCGGCACCCCGGAGCAGAAGCAGAGCCTCGTCCCCATCCGGACGGCGGGATCGGAAAGCGCCTCTTCGAGAAAGCCGGACGAGCCGCCGTACACCCGAACGGTCGTTCCTTCGGCAAAGTCCGTGATCACGGCGCACCCGTCCGCGAGTGTTTCCGCGCTCTGCGCATAGACCGAGACACCCCGGCGCCGGACGGGATCGGCGAGATCGAGCAGGACATAGAGCCAGCGTCCGGGATCCCGCTCCATCGCCCGGGCGGCGTCACACGGCGAAATGCGCATCGTTTCCTCCTTCTGCACGGAATCGGACCGCGCGGCTTCTCCCCCGCTCTTGACAACGCGGACGGACTGTGCTATAATGAATGCGTGACAGGGGACGGCACCCATCGAACAAAACGGCGTCACCCATCGCTGACAACGGATACGAGGACACAGAACATGAAACTCATCCAGGTCATCGATGACTCAGGAAAACAATATGAACCGACCCACCCCAAAAGGGCAAAGGGACTCGTAAAGAAAGGGAGGGCTCGATTCATCGGCGGAGACACCATCTGCCTCGCCGCCCCTCCCGACCATGATTTTGAGGAGGTTTATCCCATGGCAGACACCAATCCCACCATGACCGTCGAATACATTCTCAGCCAGATCGAAAAGCTGAGCGCGGAACCGGCTTACATTCAGGAAGCCATCGCAAAGATCGACAACTCCGTTCCGGACAAGGCTGCCGCCATCGCCGCCGTCGTAGAAGCGAGAGAGACCACGAACCGCTCGGTCCTGGACTTTTACGGCAAGCTCTACGCCGACCTGAATCCGGAGGCACACGCAATGACGGTCCTCGAAAAGGCTGCCGGTACGCCGGGCATCCCGATGGGCGAGGTCACGAACATGCTGAACAGACTCCTGGGTCTCGAAGGCAAGCAATAAGGTATTCCGAGGGGCTGCATCGACTGCGGCCCCTTTTTCAGAATCCGGCGCCGTTCACGGTGAAGCCGTCCGCGGTGACCTCGACGACGGGGAAATCCGCGTCATCGAACGCCGGACTGCGCTCGGGGCTCGGGATGTTGAGGAAGCGGATCCCCTTCCACGAATCCGTATGCGCGGTGTGGTGATGTCCCTGGAAGACCGCCTCCACACAGCCCGACGCAGCGAGCAGGTCACAGATCTCATCGGCGTTCCCCACCCGGAACCAGTCGTCGTGCTCGTCCCCGGTCTCCCGCCGGAGGCAGTTGTGCGTGAAGACGAAGGTCCGGACGGGCGTTTTGAGAAGCTCGCGGAGCCACTCGGTCTGCCCGGCGTCGATGATGCCGAACCGCCAGTCGAAATTGTCCGCGCCGTAATGCACGCCGTCCGGGCGGATGTTCGTGTCGAGGATCACGAAGCGGATGCCGCCGACCGTGAAGCAGTCATACGTCCGATCCGTCTGCCAGACCGAGAGGACCTCGTCGAGCGTAAGCTGCTGGAACTCATGATTTCCGAACACGGCGTGGACCGGGAAGCCGTACCCGCTCCAGAGGCGGATCATGTCGGCAAGCTGCGCCGCCTGCTCCCGGGCATCCCGCGCCGGCTGGGTGTTGTCCCCGAGCGAGACGGCGAAGTCGACCTCCGCCTCCCGGAACCGCGCGAGACCGCGCTTCAGATCGTCGAGGGACCGTCCGCCGTAGCCGCGCTCGGGCAGGCCGGGCAGATTGGAATGAAGATCGGAAAAGAGACCGAAGCGCATAACGTCCCCCTCAGAGAATGACGCCCGTGAGATAATCGCGGTACGTCGTGTCGCCGTCAAACCAGCTTTCGTCGCCGTGATTCAGGCAGAGATTGGAAAGGACCCCGCGTCCGCCTTCCTCAGCCCGGAGAATCGTGTTGACGTTTTCCTTCGTTTTGAAGCCGACCTTGATGTTCGTGACCATGCTTCCGAAGCGGCCGTCGCACCGGATCAGGGTCTGCGGTCCGCCCTTGTCCGAATACCAGAAGGCGAAGCAGTCGGTCATGACGTCGCGGATATTGTCGGCGAGGCGGAAGCCGCTTGCAAACTGATCGCTGTAGCAGAAGTTCATCCAGTTGTTGCCGCAGCGGTCGTAAAAGCCGCAGGAGTCCTCGTATGCCGTATTGTCCGAGGTGTAGAGCGGGTGGAGGTTGCGCAGGCTGTTCCCCGCCGAACGGAGCTCGACGCCGATATAGACGTTTGCGATCCGCATGTTGGTGAAGGTGTTGTCGAATCCCTCGACGAGGACGCCGATCGAATCCGTGCCGCCCGTGCCGACGATGTTGACGCCCGTGATATCCGCGTCGGAGGAGCCGGAGTTCGCCCCATGCTTGATGTGGATGCCGATCTTCG
>JAFPWV010000047.1 GCA_017412675.1 Clostridia bacterium | reverse complement strand
TCCAGCTCTACCGTGACAACAAGCTCATGGAGGTCGAGGCCACCCTTTACGAGAGAGTGCCCGACGCCGATCAGTCCGCCACCTTCGGGGAAGCGGACGTCAAGGGCTCCCTCGGCGACTTCTTCGGCGGGAACAACTGACGCACCGTCCCGCAGACAACCGATTCCGAATCATTTGACAACGAAACAGGAGGGGTACCCGGTATCCCTCCTCTTGCCGTATCAGGAGGTACTTTCATGTATCATATTCTTGTCGTCGACGACGAAGAGATGATCCGCAAGCTGATCGCGAAATACGCGGTCTACGAAGGCCACACCGTCGCCGAGGCTTCAGACGGGATGGAGGCGATCCGGCTCTGCCGCGAGGAACACTTCGATCTCATGATCATCGACATCATGATGCCGGAGCTCGACGGCTTTTCCGCCTGCCGGGAGATCCGCAAGTTCTCCGACATCCCGATCATCATGCTTTCGGCGCGTGGGGAAGAGTACGACAAGATCAACGGCTTTGAGCTGGGGATCGACGACTATGTGGTCAAGCCCTTCTCCCCGAAGGAGCTGATGCTCCGCGTGAACGCCGTCATGAAGCGCGCGGCGGGGAAGGCTGCCGAGCCGAAGGAGAACGAGCCGGAGGAATCGAAGAACGAGATCGTCGAATTCGCGGACGGCGGCCTGCGCGCGGACCTCACCGCCCGAATCGTCTACGTCGACGGCAAACGGGCGGACATGACGCCGAAGGAGTACGATCTGTTCTTCTACATGATCCGCAACAAGAACATCGCCCTGACCCGCGAAAAGCTCATCACCGAGGTCTGGGGCTACGACTATTTCGGCGACGACCGGACCCTCGACACGCACATCAAGCTGCTCCGCAAGAGCCTCGGCCGATACGCGGACTTCATCGTGACGCTCCGCGGCGTGGGGTACCGGTTCGATGCGGAACGTTGAAGAAAAACACGGCATCAGTCTGCGCGGACGGCTGATCGCCGCTTTCCTCTTGTTTACCGCCGCGGTCCTCGTCGTGCTCTGGGTGTTCGAGACGGTCCTGCTCGACGACATCTACCGCTCCCTGAAGCTCCGCGACATCGAAAAATGCGCCGCAGAAGCTGCCGCCCTGAACGCGGAGGACGACGAGGATTATGAGACTGCCGTGGGAGCTGTCGCGCTCCGGTATGACGTCTGCCTGACGGTCTACCGCGTCACCGAGAGCGACTGGGGCCCGACGGGGGTGCCCGTCGCTGTCGCGCACAACCACTCCTTCTGCCTGATCCACAACTACCAGTACAGCTCCTTCATCGGTCAGCTCTACCACGATGCGAAGGACGCCGGCGGCTCGATCACCGTGAGACGGTCCCTGCGCGATCTCGTCGGCGGGAACCGCGAGGCCTGGGAAGGGGAGCCCGACATCCGGCGGCGCGGCAGTGACCGGTTCGACGAAGAGGACGTCATTTCGGTCCGCATCGTGCCGGAGGAGGATACGAATCTGCTCATCCTGATCGACTCCGAGCTCGTCCCCCTCGACGCGACGGTCCGCACCCTGCACACCCAGCTCGTCTGGATCACCGTGATCCTCGTGCTCCTCTCGATCCTGCTCGCGACGGTCCTCGCCTCGCGCGTGTCGAAGCCGATCCGCAAGATGAGCGAGGAGGCGTCGAAGCTCGCGATGGGAGACTATGCCGTCAACTTCGACGGGACGGGGAGCGCGGAGACCGAAAACCTGTCTGCGACGCTCAACCGCGCGGCTTATGAGCTCTCGAAGCTCGACCGGATGCAGAAGGATCTGATCGCAAACGTCTCGCACGATCTGCGCACGCCGCTCACGATGATCTCCGGGTACACCGAGGTTATGCGCGATCTCCCGGGCGAGGCGACGCCGGAGAATTTCCAGATCGTCCTCGACGAGTGCGACCGGCTGACCAACCTCGTGACGGACATGCTCGAGGTCTCGAAGTACCAGAACGGGACCCAGAAGCTCAACCCCGCACCGTTCAATTTCACCGCCGTCATCCGCCGCACGCTCGAGCGGTATCAGAAGCTCCGCGAGCACGACGGCTACGTCATCCGCTTCGAGGCCACAGAAGACGTCTGGGTGAACGCGGACGAATCGCGTCTCTTGCAGGTCGTCTATAATCTCATCAACAACGCCGTGAACTACACCGGCGACGACAAGACGGTCGAGATCCGGCAGACGGTCTCCGACGGCGAAGTCCTCCTCGAGGTCATCGATACGGGCATCGGCATCGCGGAGGAGGATCTCCCCCTCGTGTGGGAACGCTACTACAAGGCGAACGACTTCCACAAGCGCGCGAACATGGGAACGGGCCTCGGCCTCTCGATCGTGAGGAGCATCCTGCAGCTGCACGGCGCGCAGTTCGGCGTCAAGAGCCGCGTCGGGCAGGGAAGCAATTTCTGGTTCCGCCTCAACACGATCCCCGAGCCGGGAGAAACCGCGGAATGACCGCCTACATGCACAGCACAAAAGGACTGCCGCACATGGATGCAGCAGCCCTTTACCATATTCTGTTCGGGGAGGATCAGTCGTCCAGCGCGTCCTTGCGGGACAGGTTGTAACGGCCCTTCTCGTCCTGACCGAGGAACTTCACCTTGATGCGGTCGCCGACATTGCAGACGTCCTCGACCTTTTCGGTGCGCTTCTTGTCCAGCTTGGAGATGTGGACCATGCCCTCCTTCTTGGGGGCGAACTCCACGAACGCGCCGATGGGGATGATCCGGGTGACCACGCCCTCGTAGATCGCGCCGATCTCGGGCTCGAAGATGATGCCCTGAATGATCTTCTGGGCCGCTTCGATGCCGGCCTTCTCGATGCCGGAGATGAACACGGAACCGTCGTCCTCGATGTCGATCTTCGCGCCGGTGTCGGCCTGGATGCTCTGAATGACCTTGCCCTTGGTGCCGATGACTTCGGAGATCTTCTCGACCGGGATCTTCATGGAGATCATCTTCGGCGCGTATTCGGAGACCTCCGGACGCGGCGCGGGGATGGTCTTGAGGAGAACTTCGTCGATGATATAGTCGCGGCCCTTGTGGGTCACGGCGAGCGCTTCCTTGATGATTTCAGGCGTCAGGCCGTCGATCTTGAGGTCCATCTGGATCGCGGTGATGCCCTTGTGCGTACCGGCAACCTTGAAGTCCATGTCGCCGTAGAAGTCTTCGAGACCCTGGATGTCGATCATCGTGGTCCAGCTGCCGTCCTCGGCGGTGATCAGACCGCAGGAGATACCGGCGACGGGAGCCTTGATCGGAACGCCCGCGTCCATGAGGGCGAGGGTGGAGCCGCACACGGAGGCCTGGGAGGTCGAGCCGTTGGAGCTGATGACTTCGGAGACGCAGCGGATGGCGTAGGGGAATTCCTCAACGGACGGAAGGACCGGGATCAGAGAGCGTTCTGCCAGAGCGCCGTGGCCGATCTCGCGTCTGCCCGGGCTGCGGGAAGCCTTTGCCTCGCCGACGGAATAGCCGGGCATGTTGTAGTGGTGCATATACCGCTTGGTCTCTTCCTCGGAAATGCCGTCGAGCATCTGGACGTCGGCGATGGAACCGAGGGTCGCAATGGTCAGAACCTGGGTCTGGCCGCGGGTGAACATGCCGGAACCGTGGTCGCGGTCGAAGAGGTGAACCTCGGCGGCGAGGGGACGGATCTGGTCCATGCGTCTGCCGTCGACGCGCTTCTTGTCCTCAAGCAGCCAGCGGCGGACGATCTTCTTCTGAATCTTGTAAATGAGCTCGGGGAGCATCGTGTCGAGGCCCTCGTATTTCTCGGAGAACTTCGCAAGGATGTCGTCCTCGATGGGCTGCATTCTCTCGTCGCGGATGTTCTTGTCGTCCGTGTCGAGCGCGAACATGACGTCCTTCTCGCAGTACGCGAAGATTTCGTCGAACATGTCGTGGTCGAGCTCCATGGAGGGGTACTCGAACTTCGGCTTGCCGACTTCGGCGACGACGGTGTCGATGAACGCGACGAGCTTCTTGATCTCCTCGTGCGCCTTCATGATGGCGTCGTACATCATTTCGTCGGAGACCTCGGCGGCGCCCGCTTCGATCATGACGACCTTTTCCTTCGTACCGGCGACGGTGAGCTCCAGGGAGCTGCGGTCGCGCTGTTCGGCGGTCGGGTTGATGATGAGGCCTTCTTCCTCGGTCAGACCCATGAAGACGCCGCCGATCGGGCCGTTCCACGGAATGTCGGAGATGGCGAGGGCGACGGACGCGCCGATCATGCCCGCGATTTCGGGAGAGGAGTCCTGATCCACCGCCAGAACGAGCAGGGAGAGGACGACGTCGTTGCGCAGATCCTTCGGGAACAGGGGACGGATCGGACGGTCGATGACGCGCGCGGTGAGGATGGCCTTTTCAGAGGGTCTGCCTTCTCTTCTGAGATAGGAGCCGGGAATGCGGCCGACGGCGTACAGTCTCTCCTCGAAGTCGATGGACAGGGGGAGGAAGTCGATGCCGTCGCGCGGCTTAGCGGATGCGGTGGCGCAGGCCAGAATGGCGGTGTCGCCGTAGCGGATGAGGGCGGAACCGTTCGCGAGACCGGCCATCTTGCCGGTTTCGATGACGAGCGGTCTTCCGGCGAAGTCGTAGGAAAACGTCTTGTAATTCTCGAACATGTTTTCTGCCTTTCGTGAAATAGATTTTCGGTTTTCTTCGCCGCACCGCTTCAGCTCAGCATTTAAACAGCGGTCCGATCTTCGGGCATCTGTTTAACTGCTGATCCGGGCGGTTCGGTGCGGGGCGGTGACAGCAAGATGCCGCGGCGGAAGGTTTCGTGGGGAACATCCCGGGAAACGTCCGCCGCAGCACACGTGTGTCGCGTACGCGGGGTGAGAAGCGGTTATCTTCTCAGGCCGAGCTTTTCGACGATGGCGCGGTAGCGCTCGATATCGTTGTCCTGGAGGTAACGGAGAAGGTTGCGTCTGTGGCCGACCATCTTGTTCAAACCGCGGCGGGAGTGGTTGTCCTTCTTGTTGACCTTGAGGTACTCGGTGAGGGTCTGGATGCGGTAGGTGAGGATCGCGATCTGGACTTCCGGAGAACCGGTGTCGCCTTCGTGAACCTTGTACTGCTCGATGAGTTCCTGCTTCTTTTCCTTCGTGATCATGGGTTTTGGTTTCCTTTCACCATTTTGTATTTTAGGAGTCCCGAAGCTCAGCGACCGGCGGGTGAAAACGTCCGCGCGACGGCGGGCCATATTCCGGAGACCGGGAAACGGGCAATCCAGCGATCATTATACCACAGATTTTCTTTCTTGTAAAGACCAAATCCGAAAGAAACTGCAAAAAAATCCGCCCGTTTCGGGCCGTTTTTCCGTCGGGACGCACACCTCTATAAAAATTCAATATTTCTTCATGAAATGAAAATGACTCCCGTCATCGGACGTGATACAATCACCCTGTCAATGTTTGCGTCCGGGAGGTAACGATCGTGCTGGAAGAACACATTATGCGCATCACCGATAAGATTCATCTGCAATTCTACCGGAGACTGTTTTCCATCATCAAGGAGCGCGAAGGTTCCCTCACCGCGATGGAGGTCTTCGCCGTGGAGGTCATCCACTCCCTCGGCGCGCCGACCGTCAGCGAATTCGCCGATTTCCTCGGCATCTCCCGCCCGGGCGCGTCCTACAAGGTCGCCTCGCTCATCCAGAAGGGATACATCGTCAAGGAAGCCTCGGAGGACGACAAGCGCGAATTCCGCCTCCGTCTCACCGAGAAGTATTACAACTACATCAGCCTGTACGAGAACGGCGTCAAGGACTATGTCCGCGAGGTCGAGGAGCAGTTCACCCCGGCGCAGCTCCGTTCGTTCGACGGCATCCTCTCGAAGGTCGAGAGCAAGATCGACGAAGCCAATCCGCTCATCCGCCCTGCCGAGCCTCAAGACTGAGCAGATATTCCTTCGCCGCAGCGCCGAGCACATACCCGCCTCCCCCACGCGCCGCCGTCACCCGGTGACAGGGGATGAGAATGAGGACCGGATTCACGCGGCATGCCGATCCGATCGCCCGGGAAGCACCCGGATTGCCGAGCCTTTTTGCGATCTCCCCGTAGGAGCACGTCTCTCCGAAGGGGATTTTTTGTATTTCCCGCCACACCGCGCGCTGAAAATACGTTCCGGACAGGGAAACGGGGAGCGAAAAGTCCCTCCGCTCCCCGTGGAAATACGCATGGATCTCATCCCGCAGCCCCTCGGCGAGGATGCGGTCCCCGGCGTCCGGATCGGACACGCCTGCCGGAAAAACGCCGAGGCGGCGCACGAAGCCTCCGCCGATCTCTGCGGTGAGGAGCCCGACGGGCGTCGCGATCGTTTCGTACAGCATCACCGCTTGACGAGGTTGAGGGTGCGCTTGGCGAGTTCGTCGACCTCGACCGTGTTGTAGCCCTCGATGGACGTGTAGAGCCGCTTCTCGAACGGCGCGTACCAGTAGGGATCGATCCCCGCCTCGCCGTTGCGGATGCCGATGATCGAGCCGACCGTCGCGCCGTTGCAGTCCGTGTCGAACGCCGTCTGTACCGCGAGGCAGATCGAAGTCCCGAAGTCTCCGCCGCCGCAGAGCAGGGCCATCGTGACGATCATCGCGTTCGAGTTGGTGTAGCACCAGTCGTTTGCGGAGTGCTCGTTGTAATGCGTGTGGATCTCTTCGATGATCTCGGCGGCGGATTTTCCTGCGTCGTAGAGCGCGATCACATGCCGCACGTCCGCCGTGAGCCGCGATTTCGCCGGGATATAGGCGAGTCCGGTTTCGATGATCGTGCGGATGTCGCGCTCGACCGCCGCAGCCGCGATCATGGCAGCGATGTACATCTCACCGTAGATGCCGTTCTTCACATGGGAGATCGATGCGTCGCGGAAGGCCATCTCCGCCGCGGTCCTCGGATCGCCGGGGTTGATGTAGCCGAAGAGATCGCCGCGGATCTGCGCCCCGATCCATTCGCGGTAGGGGTTCTTATAGGTCGCCGTTTCGGGCGGAAGCAGCCCCGACGCGATGTTGCGGTAGGCGACGCGCTCCGCCGTGCAGGTGGCAAAGCACGGGATCCACGAGAGCCACGCCTCCGCGACGTCTGCCGGAGTGAAGTCCCGCCCGTAGGCCCGCACGAGCTTCAGCGCGAAGGTCGTGTAGTTCGTGTCGTCGTCGACCGGGGAGGCGTAATGGACGTTGTCCGCGAAGCATCCGCCGGTCCAGAGGTTGTGTTCCTTGATGAGCTCTTCCGAGAATTCCGCCTTTGTGATGTACTTGTGCATCGGATAGTTGTCCGTCGCTTTGAGCACGGGGAGCAGAAGATCGCGCCGCCAGCCTTCGACGGGCTTACCGAGCAGACACCCCGCGATCCGGGCGATCCACGCGCCGCTCATCTTGTCGAGCAGCATGTCGTCGTCCGGCAGATCGGGCAGGGTTGGCGCTGCGGAGGCGGACGGGGATGCCGCGAGGATGGACGCGAGGTCCGAGGGCTCTTCGTAGGGGAAGTCCGCGCGGATGGGAGCGGATGCCATGACGGCGGCAAGTTCGGTCACCGCCGCTTCATTTTCAAAGAGGGTATCGTTGTCCAGCGCGCAGAAGCCGTTCACCGCCGCCTCGTATTTTGCGACGTCGCGTCCCTCGCGCACGCATTGTTCGTATTCGACCCGGATGTCCCGGCCGTACCGGAGCCAGGGCTGATGGAGCAGCATGATTCGATTCTCCTTTCGTTGATCCGGGCGCCTCAGGCGAGGAGGGTCCGGTAGTTGTCCGCAATGTCCCAATAGGGGCGTCCACCGCCCGATTCATAGAGGAAGCGTCCGCTGTATCCGACCTCTTCGAGCGCGGCGAGGATGGCGGGCCAGTCGTTCTTTCCCTCGAGCGGGAGCCAGTGCTTTTCGTCGATGAAGTCGTAGTCCGAGACGTGCAGCGTGACGATCCGGTCCCCGACGGTTTTGATGTAGTGGACGTTGTCCTCCTTCAGGCTGTGGTTCGTGTCGAACACCACGCGCAGATCGGGGATCGCCGAGAGGAAGACGAGCATTTCGTCCGACGTGCGGCAGAGACAGGTACGCGGCAGGTTTTCGAGGCAGAGCGTGACGCCCGCGGCCTTCGCGATCCCGGTCAGCTCGCCGATGACGTCGACGGCACACGCCATCCGCTCTCCGCGCTCCTCTTCGCGGTAGGGCTCGCCGGACGGATGGATGATCGCCATCCCGATCCCGGCTTCTCCCGTTGCGGCGAGGAGCTCGGACTGGATGTCGAGGATGGTCTTGCGCACCGCCGGATCCGGGGACGCGGGATCGATCTTCGAGAACGGGCCGAACGGCAGATGGACCGAGGAGATCGTCACCCCGTGCGCCTTCGCCTCCGCGGCGATGTCTTTCGCGCGGTGCGGGAAGTCGAGGACGGCATAGAAGGGATCGATCGCGCCGGAGGAGAGCTCCAGCTCACGGATGCCGGCGTCGGCGAGCGCGTCGAAGTTCTCCGCGTTCATCGCGCCGGGACCGACGGAGAGGGCAAGAGGCCAGTCTTTGCGGTTTGTCATGGCAGATTCCTTTCTGAAACGGACATTTCCCGGAGATCATCGTCTCCCGGGCTCCTGTTTTGTCTCATTTTACCATACCCAGGGAGGATTTGCAAGAGTTTTCGGTGATTTTTGCGGATTCTTCCCCTTGACAAAACGGGGAAAAAACGGGTATAATAAAGCAGATAAACAAAGGCGATGACGGAACGAGTAGGTGTCCCGGTCGAACGGGGGCCGCGTCGAAGAGAGCCGGGATGGGTGGGATCCGGTACGCGGCGGCACGCGAAAATCACTCCCGAGCCGCAGGGTGAAGGCCATGCCCAAGCCCCCGCCGCAGCCCCGGCGTTAGATGGGGACCGTATCGTGCGTGCGGGTGGTGAAGCAGATTTTCTGTCCCGGATGGTGCCGGGCTTTTTTGTTTTTCCGAAGTGCGCGAATCACACATCAATGGAGGCATCATGTACAACAAGGTCAACACAAACCTGAATTTCGTAGAACGCGAGCGCGAGACCCTGAAATTCTGGAACGAGAACGACATCTTCAAGAAACAGCTCCGGGAGAGCGAGGGACGTCCGGGCTATACCTTCTACGACGGCCCGCCGACCGCCAACGGCAAGCCGCACATCGGCCACGTCCTCACCCGCGTCATCAAGGACCTGATCCCGCGCTACCGCTGGATGAAGGGCCGCGATGTGCCGCGCAAGGCCGGCTGGGACACCCACGGTCTGCCGGTCGAGATCGAGGTCGAGAAGAAGCTCGGGCTGGACGGCAAGGATCAGATCGAGGCATACGGGCTCGAGCCGTTCATCAACCAGTGCAAGGAATCCGTCTGGAAATACAAGGGCATGTGGGAGGATTTCTCCGGGACTGTCGGCTTCTGGGCGGACATGGAGCACCCCTACGTCACCTATGAAAACAGCTATATCGAGTCCGAGTGGTGGGCGCTCCGTCAGATCTGGGACAAGGGCCTGCTCTACAAGGGCTTCAAGATCGTCCCGTACTGCCCCCGCTGCGGCACGCCGCTCTCCGCGCAGGAAGTCGCGCAAGGTTACAAGACCGTCAAGGAACGCTCCGCCGTCGTCCGCTTCAAGGTGAAGGGCGAGGACGCTTATTTCCTCGCGTGGACCACGACGCCGTGGACGCTGCCCTCGAACGTCGCGCTCTGCGTCAATCCCGATGAGACCTACGTCAGGGTGAAGGCCGCCGACGGGTACACCTATTACATGGCGAAAGCCCTCTGCGGCACCGTCCTCTCGAAGCTCGCGAAGGACGACGCCCCGGCATACGAGATCCTCGAAGAGATGCCCGGCTCCGCCCTCGAATACCGCGAATATGAGCCGCTCTGGGCCTGCACCGCGGAATGCGCCGCGAAGCAGAAGAAAAAGGGACATTATGTCACCTGCGACGGCTACGTCACGATGGGCGACGGCACCGGCATCGTCCACATCGCGCCCGCATTCGGTGAAGACGACTCCCGCGTCGGACGCCGCTACGATCTCCCGTTCGTGCAGTTCGTCGACGGCGCCGGCAACATGACCGCGGAGACTCCCTACGCCGGGATCTTCGTGAAGAAGGCCGACCCGGTCATCCTTGCCGATCTCGAGAAGGAAGGGAAGCTCTTCTCCGCGCCGAAGATCGAGCACGATTATCCGCATTGCTGGCGCTGCGACACGCCTCTGATCTACTATGCCCGCGAATCGTGGTACATCAAGATGACCGCCGTCCGCGACAACCTCATCCGGAACAACAACACCGTCAACTGGATCCCCGACTCCATCGGCAAGGGCCGCTTCGGCGACTGGCTCGAAAACGTGCAGGACTGGGCGATCTCCCGCAACCGCTACTGGGGCACCCCGCTCAACATCTGGGAATGCTCCTGCGGCTGCCGTCACGCCGTCGGCTCGATCGAAGAGCTGAAAGCCATGTCGAAGAACTGCCCGGAGGACATCGAGCTTCACCGCCTCTACATCGATTCCGTGACGATCACCTGCCCGGAATGCGGCGGCGAGATGCACCGCGTCCCCGAGGTCATCGACTGCTGGTTCGACTCCGGCTCCATGCCCTTCGCCCAGCATCACTATCCCTTCGAGAACGAGGACAAGTTCAAGGCGCAGTTCCCGGCGGACTTCATCAGCGAGGCCGTCGACCAGACCCGCGGCTGGTTCTACTCCCTCATGGCGATCTCCACGCTTCTCTTCGACTGCTCGCCGTACAAGAACGTCATCGTCCTCGGCCATGTGCAGGATGAGAACGGCCAAAAGATGTCGAAGTCCAAGGGCAACGCGGTCGACCCGTTCGAGGCGCTCGAAACCTACGGCGCGGACGCGATCCGGTGGTATTTCTACACCAACTCCGCTCCGTGGCTGCCGTCCCGCTTCTCCGGAAAGGCCGTGCAGGAGGGTCAGCGCAAATTCCTCGGCACCCTCTGGAACACCTACGCCTTCTACGTCCTCTACGCGGAGATCGACCAGTTCGATCCCACGAAATACAGCCTCTCCGACTGCCGCCTCACGGTGATGGACCGCTATATCCTCTCCGTTTTGAACTCCGCGGTGAAGGCCGTCGACAACCACCTCGAGAACTACCGCATCCCCGAAGCGGCAAAGGCGCTCTACGAATGCGTCGATGAGCTCTCGAACTGGTATGTCCGCCGGTCCCGCGAGCGCTACTGGGGCCCCGACATGACCGAAGACAAGATCGCGGCGTACATGACCCTCTGGACCGCGCTTGTCACGGTCTCGAAGATCGCCGCGCCCTTCATCCCCTTCATGGCGGACGACATCTACCGCAACCTCGTCTGCTCCGTCGATCCCGCCGCGCCGGAATCCGTCCACCTCTGCGCCTATCCCGCCGTCGACGAGAGCCGGATCGACAGATCGCTCGAGGAACAGATGAACGCCATCATCGACATCGTGGTGCTCGGACGCGCGGCACGCAACGGCGCGAACCTCAAGAACCGCCAGCCGCTCTCCGCTCTGTACGTCCGCTCCGATGTGAAGCCGGAGCAGAATCTCGCCGAGATCATCCGCGACGAGCTCAACGTCCGCGAGGTGAAGTTCGTCGACGACATGAGCGCGCTCTCCTCCTACAGCTTCAAGCCGAACCTCAAGACCGTCGGTCCGAAGTACGGCAAGCTCCTCGGAAAGATCCGCGCGACGCTGCAGGACGAGAACTTCGACGGGAATGCCGCGATGGCAGAGCTCCGTGCGAACGGCAAGCTGCACTTCGACTTTGACGGCGCGCCCGTGGATCTTGCCGAAGACGATCTCCTCATCGAGGTCAAGCAGAAGCCCGGGTACTTCACCGTCTCCGAAAACAACGTCTCCGTCGCGCTCGACACGAACCTCACCGACGATCTGATCGCGGAAGGGTATGTCCGCGAGGTGATCTCGAAGGTCCAGACGATGCGTAAGGAAGCGGATTTCGTCGTCACCGACCACATCCGGGTCTCCGTCACCGGAAGCGGGAAGCTGAAGGACCTGCTCTCCGCGTCCCCCGACGAGATGAAGTCCGCGACCCTCTGCGACGAACTCGTCTTCGAGCCGATCGAAGGGTACGCGAAGGACTGGGACATCAACGGCGAGGCCTGCGCCATCACCGTCGCGAAGATCTGATCCGTCAAAACAAAAACGCCCCCGGATTCCGTTTTGGGAGTCCGGGGGATTTCATGTTTTTGGCTTGGCTTACGGCAGCTCTTCGTACTTCGTGACGATCTTCTCGAGCGCCTTGTTCATCGATTTCTGCAGCCGCTGGTAGGTCGACGCCACCGTATCGGAGCGCACACCGTCCCGCACGAGGTCGTCGATCGAGCTCACGCCGGAGAGGTTTGCGTTGTACGCGTATCCGAAATCGATGCTCAGACGGTCTGCGATGAGGTCGAGCATCTTCGTGTCGTCCTCGGTCCCCGAGAGCTTCGTCTTCATCGTCGTCTCGAAGAACGCGGGACGCACATAGTTGAAGTGCTGGCAGGAGAGGGCCTCGGTGATGGTCCCGATCATCGGCATCCGGGAGACGCAGGACACGGGAATGCCCCAGTAGACGTCCGTTGCGACCGTCATGAAATCCTTCTGCAGCTCGTCGAGCTTCGGAGCGGGCAGGAAGCCGTAGTTGAGGTCCGTGTCGCGGATGATGTTGCAGACCTCGCGCAGGTTGCAGTAGCACATCAGGGAGAGCCCGTCCGCAAACATGTTCGCGCCGTAGCCCGTCTGATAGTAGCCGAAGTTGTCGGTGATCTGCTCCATCTTCTGGAGGTAGAGCGACGCGCGGTCCACGTCGAAGGAGATCACGGGCATGTTGTCCGCGTCCTTCGAGACCACCGACACGCCGAGCGAGCTCTGAAGCGTGTAGAACACCTCGTAGGAGAGGCCGTAGCGGTCGTTCGGACCCATCTTGCCGTCGCCGTCGATGTCCGCCGTTCCGATCTCTGCCATCGCAACGATGTCGTCGAGATACCAGTTCCCCTCGTAGACCTTCTGATAGGGGACCTCGATGCCGAGATCCGACGCCATGTCCTTGTTGATGACGAACAGGCGCATGTAGTAGAGGCAGTAGTAGGAGAGGTAGGACGACGCGACGTAGGATTTGTTTCCGACGCCGATCGTGTCGGTCGAGGCGATCCACCAAGGCTGATCGAAATTGAATTCCGGGACCGCCTTGAGGTTGTGATAGTGCCCGGAGAGGGCGAGACTGATCTGTCCGGTGTCGACGCCGAACGTGACGGAATAGTTTTCCTCCCCGCTCGAGACGATGCCCTTGATCGCGTTCGACATCGCGCCGTCGTCGTTCGCAAGATCCTCGTAGGAGATCGCGACGTTGAAGCGGTCCTCGACCGTGCGGGCGGCGTTGTACTGTGCGTCGTTGATGACCTCGCCGTTGACTTCGGAGGAGGTGACGGCGGTGGTGGTGCGGTTCGAGAGTCCGGCGATGACGTAGGATTCGCCGCCGAAGTCCGCTTCCCCGAGATCGTCGGGGGTGTATGCCTCCTCCGCTTCCGTCTCCTCCGGCTCAGCGGCGGTCGGCTCGGCGGTGGGATCGGCAGCGGTCGCAGGGGCCTCCGTTTTGTCCTCCGCGCAGGAAACGAGGAGGGGCAAAAGGAGCGTCAGGGCCAGCAGGATGGCCGTGATCCGGTGTTTCATCTTGTCGGGATCCTTTCCGGGGACGCGGGCGCCCCCTTTTGCTGTGTGGAATTTTGCATCAGTTTCCGTTGATCGCGTCGACCATCTTCTGGATCTGCTTGTTGATGACCTTGACGTTTTTCGCAACGGTCGAGGCGAGATCGCGGTTGTTCGAGGAGAACATCGACGAGACGAAGCCGTCGCGGATCTGCGAGCAGAAGAGGGTGTCGCCGAGGTCGATCACGCGGGAGTCGAAGATCAGGTCGAGCATGGCGATGCTTTCCTTATCGCGTGCGTACTTGCCCTTGAGCGCGATGTCGTAGTAGGCCGGGGTGATGAGCTTCTTCGCCTGGTAGTTCGCTTCCTCCAGCACCGCGCCGACGAGCTCGAGGTTCTGATTCGTCTTCGGGATCATGGGTGGCATGTAGTAGCTGATGCGGGAGCAGTAATTCTGCTGGTTCTCGTCGTACTTCGGGTAGGGGATGATGCCGAAATCGGTCTCCATCTCACGGAGCGCGGCGACCCAGAACAGGGAGCAGTCGAGGAACAGGCTGTGGTTCGAGGAGAAGCGGTTGCGGTTTTCGAGCGGCACGTCGGAATCCTCGCTGACCTTGATCCACGCATCGTTGTCGTAGGTCATCGCGAAGATCTTCTCGAAGACCGATTGGAACTTTTCGTCCGACATCGTGAGTACCGGGGTCCCGGTCTCGTCGAATTCCATGGACTTCACGCCCGCGCCGATCCAGAAGGAGGGAAGCACCATTTTCACGGCGGAGAGATACCCGTAGACGTCTTCCTCGTCCCGCGTGCCGTTTCCGTTCGCGTCGAGCAGGACCGCTTCGCACATCGATTTCATCTTGTCCATCGTCCACTTGCCCTCAAAGACGAGGGAATAGGGATTCTCGAGCGAATTCTGATCGATGAGCGCGGAGGAGAAGAGCAGGACGTAGGTCAGATCGTGCGTGGAGATCGAAAGGTCTCCGATGGCCGCATACCGGATCCCCGCAAGCGTCAGGGATTCGTTCGCGCCCTGATCCCACCACGGCTTCGAGAGATCGATATACGGGATACCCTCGTAGCCGATGACATAGCCGCCGGAGAGCAGCCCCGTCGCGTCGACGCAGAAGACGTTCGCCACCTGGATCGCGTCGTCGCCCGCCGTGATGATCGGGGTGAGGGAATTGAGCGCCGGATAGCCGGAGGTCATGACGTATTCTTCGACATTCACGCCGAGGGTTTCGTTCACCAAATTGATCGCGTCGTACTGCGCGTCGTTCAGCACCTCGCCGGTGACCTCTTCCATGACGATGGCGTTTTTCGCGTTCGGATTGTCCACGACGCCGAAGGTGCATGTCGCGCCGTCAAATTTGAGGTCCGCCGGGAGATCGGGCTCGGGCAGGGCGGCTTCGGTCTCCGGGACGGTTTCCTCGGCAGCAGAGGGATCGGTCGGCGAATCGGATCCGGCGTTTTCACCGGACGTATCCGGCCCCGTTGCGTTCGCGCAGGAGGCGAAGAGGAGGAGTATGGCGAGCAGGATGGCAAGCGTTCGTTTCATGATTCGGGCTCCTTTCGGATGATTTGGGTTGATGGGCTTCGGAGGTTCATGCATGTTTATCCGGTGGGGCGGAGCAGCCACACGAGCCGATGCCCCGCGCTGATGCGGTCAAGCTTTTGGAAACTCCCCGCGGGCGGACGCAGATCCTTCCGACCGGCGACCGCGAGCACGCCGCTCGGTGCGAGGAGAGGGACGACGTTGGCGAAAAAGCGTTCCGTCGGGTCGGATGCGCCGTCGGTCTGCCACTCGGTCATGATGCCGTAGGGCAGATCGGCGAAGAGAAAGTCGATCTTCTCCGGGAGATCCGGAGCCGATAAGAGGATGTCATGGCGAAAGACCGTCACCCGCGGCGGCGTGTCGGCGAGCGAGGGCAGGATCTTCTCAATGGCTTCGTCGTACTGCGCGAGCCTCTCGGCAGAGGCACCGCGTTCGGCGAGGCGTTTTCGTGCGTCGGCGAGCCCTTCCCGGGTGAAGAGGGAGGTGTTGCACCGCGCGGCCTCGACACAGGCGGGATCGACGTCCGACGCATAGATCGCTTCGATGTCCCGCTGGTTGACGAGCCCCATGGCGGAGAGGCTGAATCCGCTTCCTGCGCAGGGGTCATACACGCGGAGACGGTCGCGGCCGACGGCTTCCTTTGCCCGTCCGAACAGCTCGAGAGTGAGGCGGACGGGAAAGCAGGGCATCCCCGTGAAGTGCTTCAAAACATTGCCGCTCGCGAGATACGAATAATCGTCCCGGCCGGCAAAGCGGTACTGCATCGGCGCGCCCCCTCTCCCCGTCACGCTCTCCGTGCGGTTCCGTTTGATTGTATTATAATACATCCCGTCCGAAATTGCAATGCCTGCGATAAATTTTCCCCCACCTCTTGCATTCCGGGGGTGGGATGTGTATAATGATTCCGGAACAAGAAAACGCAGCTCCGGCATCACGATAGAAAAGGAACACCCGCCCATGCATTCCGGAAACAAGACCCTCACCGAAGGACCGCTCACCCCGCAGATCATCCGGTTCATCCTGCCCCTCATGGTGACCGGCATCCTCCAGCTCCTCTACAACGCTGCGGACAGCATCGTCGTCGGACGCTGGGAGAGCACGAACGCTCTCGCCGCCGTCACCTCCGTGGGCTCCCTCATCAACCTGCTCGTCAACCTCTTCATGGGCCTCTCCGTCGGCACCTCCGTCGCTGTTGCGCACGATTACGGCGCGAAGGATTACGAGGGCGTCTCCCGCACGGTCCACACCTCCTACCTCGTGAGCTTCATCGGCGGCGTGTTCGTCTCCGCGATCGGGATGATCTTCTCTCGCCAGTTCCTCATCTGGATGAAATCGGACCCCGCCGTCCTGCCGCTCTCGACCGAGTATCTGCGCATCTACTTCGTCGGCACGACCGCCAACATGGCCTACAATTTCGGCGCATCCGTGCTCCGCTCCGTCGGGGATACGCGCCGCCCGCTCTACTTCCTCTCGATCTCCGGCCTCATCAACGTCCTGCTCAACATGCTCTTCGTCATCGTCTTTCACATGGGCGTCGCAGGCGTGGCGTGGGCGACCGTCATCTCGCAGATCCTCTCCGCCGTCTTCGTCATCGTCTACATGATGCACACCCGCGAGTGCTTCCGTTTTGAGTGGAAAAAGCTGCGGATCCACCCGGACAAGCTCAAGAAGATCGTCGTGGTCGGCCTGCCCGCCGGATTTCAGGGGACCGTCTTCTCGATCTCGAACGTCATCATCCAGTCCTCCGTCAATTCCTTCGGCGCGCTGGTCATGGCAGGAAACGGCGCGGCGGCGAGCATCGAGGGCTTCACCTATATCGCGATGAACTCCGTCTACCACGCGTCCCTGACCTTCGTCGGCCAGAACGTCGGCGCGCGGCGGCTGGATCGGATCAACAAGGTCATCTTCCGCTGTCTCGTCATCGTCACGGTCATCGGCCTCTTCTTCGGCGCCCTCAGCAATCTTCTCGCCGGGCCGCTGCTCTCGATCTATCTCCCCGAAGCGCCCGACGCCGTCGCCTACGGCAGGATCCGCCTCTCCTATATCGCATTGCCGTACTTCCTCTGCGGCATGATGGAGGTGATGGTCGGCGGTCAGCGCGGCATGGGCCTCTCGCTCATCCCGATGATCAACGCGCTCGTCGGATCGTGCCTCTTGCGCATCGTGTGGATCGCCACGGTCTTTGCCGCGCACCACACCCTCTTCATGCTCTATATCTCGTATCCGATCTCCTGGCTCGTCACGACACTCGCGCATTCGGTCGTCTACGGGATCAAGCTGCACCGGCTGAAACAGGAAGATAAAATCCGCGAATAAGGAGAAGCAAATGGAACGCTGGGATCTGTACGATCAGAACCGGATCAAAACGGGCGAGATTGCCGTGCGGGGCGGGGCTCCGATCCCCCCGGGACGCTATCACGTCGTCGTCCACGCCGCGGTCTTCAATTCTGAGGGCGAGATGCTCATTCAGAAGCGGCAGCCGTGGAAGGAGGTCTTCCCGGGCTTCTGGGACATCACCTGCGGCGGCTCCTCGCAGGCAGGGGAGGACAGTCCGACGGCGATCTGGCGCGAGGTGCGCGAGGAGGTCGGCCTCGATCTCGACGCGCTCCGTCACGGCCGCGCCGTCTTCACGGTGAATTTCGGGAACGGCTTCGACGACTATTACATCGCAAAATCGGACACTCCGGCCGAGGACCTCGTCCTGCAGGAATCCGAGGTCGCCGAAGCAAGGTGGGCGCCGCGGGAGGAGATCCTCTCGATGATCGGCGATCATACCTTCATCCCCTATCATCCCGCCCTCATCGAGCTGTTGTTCTTCCACTTCGACCACGGCTCGATCTACGAATGGAAGTGATTCCCATGACCGCCTCTCACCGGCGGTCTTTTTGGATTTCCGGGGATCCCGAAACTTTTTTGAGTTTTTTTCAAAAACCGCGAAACCTTTCGCACGAAAATACGTCATTAAGGGCAGAGACGTCTCAGAGCCTATGAAAGGAGAACCAGCATGAACCCGGAACTTGCCGTCCGCTCTTCCGATATGCCTGAAGCAGATGCCGAAACGCAGGCGGATCAGCGGATCGTCGCCCTCTTCTGGGACCGCGACGAACGCGCCATCGCCGACTGCGCCGCGCGCTACGGACCCTATCTCATGACCATCGCGCGGAATTTTCTGCCCACCGAGGAGGATGCGGAGGAATGCGTCAGCGATGCGTACTTCCGCGCCTGGAGCATGATCCCGCCGAAGAGGCCGGATTTCCTCCGCCTTTTCCTCGCGCGGCTCACCCGCACCGCCGCCGTCGATCTGCTCCGAAAGCTCCGCGCGGAGAAACGGGTCCCGCAGCGAATGACCCGGCCGTTCGACGAACTTGAAGAGATCGTCACGGGATCGCAAGGGGTCGAGGACGAAGCGGAGGACAACCGCCTGCGCGCGGCGATCGGCGACTATCTCCGCACCCTCGCCCCGGATGCCAGGATCATCTTTGTCTCGCGCTATTTCTACGGCGACGACCTGAAGGACACCGCCGACCGCCTCGGCTGCACCGTATCGAAGGTGAAAAGCGCGCTGTTCCGCGCAAGGGCCGGCCTCAGAACCTATCTTGAACAGGAGGGATTTGACCTGTGAAATCTGAAAAACTCTACGAAGCCATCGGCGGACTCGACGACGGCATCCTCGCGGAGACGGAGGCCGTGCGCAGCCGCCCGAACCAGAAAACGAAGCCTTTCCGCCAATTCGCGCGCCGGTGGGGAACGCTCGCGGCTGCCGTGGTCATCGCGGCGGGCGGCATCCTCTACGGCTGGACGCATCGGGTCGAGGTGACCTACGCCACCTGCATCGCCGAGCCCTATCTCGCGGGCGCGAACGTCTATCCGAACCTCGAGGAATTCACCGTCGAAGACTATCTCGCATGGCGGGAGGAGACCGACGAGAAGGTCGCGGACGTCATGCCGAAGGGTGAGTTTGCCGAGCGGTCCACCGCGACGCTCTTTGCCTCATCCTCGGGCGAAAACCTCTTCTATTCGCCTCTCAACGCCGAATTGTGCCTCGTCTCCCTCGCGGACATGACCGCCGGGCAAACACGGACCCAGCTCATGAACATCGCCGGGGAAGAGGATCTCACGGACTTCGAGAACCGGATGGAGGAGCAGCTAAAAGTCTTCACCCGTCAGGACGCCGTGACGGTCTGTGTCACTTACGGCGATCTGAACGCGCATTTCTATATTCCCGAAGATCAGGTCGTTGTCGACGGGAAAATCGATTCGGAGCGGGTCGCTCTGTATGACCCCCTGCAAAAGAAGCTCTACGACAGTGCGAACAGGAGGATGTATTCTTCTCCCTTCAGCTTCATTCGCTTTGTCTCCGGTTTCGGCCACAGTGCGGGATGGACGGGCGGAAAGTCTACGTTCGGTTTCGGCGGTCTCGAGTCCATTCAGCGGGAGTACGGCCCGGAAGACCGCATCGAGCTCGACCGCTATCTCTACGTCCGCTCGGCGTGGGTCGATCCCGCCGACCTCGCAAAGAAACGCAGATCGACGTTCAGTGGCAAATCCGGCGAATGCGAAGCGGATTACGTCGTCGCGCCGAAGGCTTATGCGGTGAGCGGGGATGGCTTCTCCGCCGTGCGCATCCCGCTGCTCGTGGGCGGCGATCTCTGGCTCGCGCTCCCGGAGGAAGGGAAGAGCCCGGAGAGCCTGCTCACTGCGGGCACGCTCTTCTCGGCGACAAAATCCGGTGACGAGGGGAAAGAGACCACCGCAGCCGTCCCGTGCTTCAGCGTCGCGTCGGAGATCGATCTGAAGGACCTTTTCACCGAGCTCGGCGCGGACAAGGCGTTCATCCCCGGCGAAGCGAATCTCTCCCCGTTCCTCGGGACGGATAAGGAGTTCTCGGAATTTGAAAGCGCATGGAGCTATGACCGGATCACCCTCAAGACCATGCAGAACAGCGTCAACAGCATCCTCGGCAAGATCGAGGAGTATTTCACCGCAGCCGCAGAGGCAGACGCGTCCAGCCCGAAGAATGAGCACGAGATCCGAACAAGGTTGAAATCGCTCGAAGAGCTCATCCGGGAAGAAGAACAGCGCCTCGAAGACGAGCTCCGTCAATACCGGCAGAAGGCGGAGGACGAGTCGGCGGCGGAAAAGATATACGCTGTCACGGACGTGCCCCAGCCGATCCGGCTGATGATCAACGAAACCGGCGTGAAGACCGGCGCGTACAGCATCTATTACCGCTCCCCGCGCGAGGCCCCGAAGAAGGGAACGCCCGACGCTGCGGTGATCATCGACCGCCCCTTCGCCGTTCTTATCACCGCGGAGGACGGAACGGTGCTGCTGGCAGGCGCAGTCAACGACATCGTCGACTGAGCGGTGAAAACCAACGAAAGACAACGCAAAAAAGAAAAGGATCGGTAATCGGTTCCGGATCACGAACGGTCGTGCGGCTGTCCCTCCATGCAGCGGCACGGCCGTTTGCTTTATCCATCCATCTTCCGCGCTCCTCTCACGATTTTAGATTTCCGTCTTGACTATCGCTCGGAAATTGGTTATAATGTACAAAACAGACTTTCCGAAAGAGGACATCCCATGGCTTCATCCGCGCTGCATCCCACCAAAATCCCGCTCCGGTTCCGAGAGGACGGCGGCTTCCGCATCCTCATGGTCTCGGATATCCACGGCGGCGTCGGCTACAACCGCGAAAAGACCGTGGCCGCGCTCAGCGCTCTGCTCGAAGCGGAGCATCCCGACCTCGTCGTCCTGGGCGGAGATACGGCCGGCCCCGGCGTCATCCACATCGAAAACGCCGATCAGCTGCGCGATATGCTCGACGGTCTGACGGCTCCCATGGAGGAGGCCGGGATCCCGTGGTGCCACGTCTGCGGCAACCACGACGACAACTACGGTCTGCCGAACGAGGAGGCCGAGCGGATCTACGAATCGTATCCCCATTGCCTCTCGGAGGCGGGGCCCGAAGAGCTCTCCGGCGTCGGCAATTACGTCCTGCCGGTCTATTCCGCCGACGGGGAAACGCTGCTTCTCAACATCTTTGCCCTCGATTCCCATTCCGGGATGCGCGACTGGGCCGCCCGCTGGGGTGTCGATCCCTCGCTCCGGGTCCTCGAACCCGATGTCGGCGACCGCAGCGACTACGACACCGTCAATATGGATCAGGTGATCTGGTATTACCAGACCTCCCGGGAAATCGAGCGCGAAGAAGGGCGGAAGATCCCCGCCGTCCTCTTCATGCACATTCCCCCGCCGGAGATGCATGAGGCGTCGAAGCACCGGTGCGACGTGAATCTGCGCGGCATTCAATGGGAGGACGTCGCCTGCTCCTCGCTCAATTCCGGTCTGTTCCGGGCCTGCCTCGAGCGCGGGGACGTGAAGGGCATCTTCTTCGGACACGACCACCTGAACGATTTCGACGTCACCTACATGGGCATCCGCATGGCGTACGACGCCTCGCTCAGTTATCACGCCTGCCAGATCAACGAGCTCCGCGGGGGCCGGGTGATCGATTTCCGGGCGTCCGATCCCGCCGCGCTCACGACCCGCACGGTGAAGATCGCCGACATCATGGGTCATGCGGGGGACAGCGTCGGATGAAGACCACGGACGAAAGAGGGAAGCCCGTTCTCCGGTTCCGCGGGGACGGCGGCTTCCGCATCCTGATGATCTCCGACTTCCACGGCAAGCCGGACTACAACCCGAAGCTGACCTGGGCGATCGATCTGCTCGTCGACTACGCGAAGCCCGATTTCGTGATGCTCGGCGGCGACCAGCTCGTCGGGATCACGCCGGAGATTCTGAAACGCTATCTTACGGACGTCACCGATCCGATGAACCACCGCGGGATCCCGTGGGCGCACGTCTTCGGCAACCACGACGCGGAGGAGCCGATGACGAAGGAAGAGCAGGAGCCCGTCTACGAATCCTTCCCACTCTGCCTCTCGGACACCGGACCCGCCGATCTCTCCGGGGTGGCCAACTACTGTCTTCCCGTGTATGAGAAGGACGGCGACGGGATCGCCTATTCGCTCTATGCCCTCGATTCGCACACCGAGGTGCGGGACTACGTCGCAAAATTCGGCCTTCCGGCGGACACGCGCTTCGTCCTTCCGAAACATTTCAGCGACGGACACCCGCAGGCGACCCCGATGTTCGATCAGGTGATGTGGTACTACAACCACTCGAAGGCCGCGGAACAGAAAACCGGGCATAAGATCCCGGCCCTGATGTTCCTCCACGTCCCGCTGCTCGAATTCTGTCTGCTCTACCGCAACCCGGAGGACGTCGGCTTCATCGGCCGTAAGCGCGAGGGCGTCGCCTGCTCGGAAATGAACTGCGGCCTGTTCTTTGCGTGCCTTGAACGCGGCGACGTGCGGGGCATCTTCGCGGGACACGAGCACCTGTGCGATTTCCAGGGCGAATACTGCGGGATCACCTTGGCCTACGATGGCTGCGTCGGATACGACATGAGCGCGCACGACGACATGCGGGGCGGCCGGATCATCGACATCCGCGACGACGGCTCGATGGAGACGCGGCAGGTGCGGCTGTGGGATCTCGTCGGCGAGGCGTGTATGCGCAATCCCGACTTCTTCGAGGGCGGAGACAAGTATTATATCCGGGACCTGAACACATGAGAACGGACCGGAAACAGGGATCGTGAACAGAGATGGCATTGTTTGAAGAATCGAAAATCAGACTTTGTTTTGATGAGCGCGGCGCGTTCCGGCTGCTGTGCGTTTCGGATTATCACGCGCCGGCGGAGAGGGACTGGGATGAGCGCCTGATCCGGGCGGAAGAAGTCCTGCTCGATGCGGTGCGGCCCGACCTTTTCCTGATCCTCGGCGACCTGACGCACGACGGCGCGCTCGACTCCCGGGACCGTCTCGAACGCTATGCCGCGGCGATCGC
The DNA here is from genome assembly GCA_017412675.1 of Clostridia bacterium. Classification (GTDB taxonomy): domain Bacteria; phylum Bacillota; class Clostridia; order Oscillospirales; family CAG-272; genus UMGS1696. The sequence goes on along the minus strand of JAFPWV010000047.1, from coordinate 12,865 downwards.
CGGACCGATGGAATCCCGCGGGATCCCGTGGGCGCACGTCCCGGGCAATCACGACCGGGAAGAGGGCATTCCGACGGAGGTTTTCGCGGCATATCCGCATTGCCTCTCGGTCCGCGGTCCCGCCGAGCTGCCCGGATACGGCACTTATCTCCTGCCCGTGTATCCTTCCTCAGACGGGGAAGAGCCCGCGCTCCTCGTCTGGGCGTTCGATTCGCACCGCGGCGGGGTGTGGCAGCGTGAATTCGGGATCCCGGAGCCCGTGGAATTCCGCTCGCAGACGACCGGCTTTGACCACGGGGGCGGCGTCACCCACCGGCAGGCGCTCTGGTACTGGGAGACCGACCGCCGGATCGAGGAAGCCTTCGGGCATCGGATCCCCGGCGTGATGGTCATGCACAGCCCGCTTCCGGAACACCGCCTGATCCCGACCAATCCCTCCCTCACCGGCATGACGGGCGAGCTCGAGGAGTCCTGCGGGATCCCGTCGCTCAATTCCGGGCTGTTCGCGGCGGCGTATGAACGAGGGGACATCCTTGCCGTCGTCGCCGGACATGACCACATCAACACCTTTGCCGGGCGGTACATGGGCATCGAGCTCTCGGAGGACGGCTCCCTCGGCTACGACGTGTACGGTTCGGACTTCCTGCGCGGCGGGCGGCTCCTGACGTTTTCCGAGCGGGAGATCGCCTCCTTCGCGTCCGAGCACATCTATCTGAAGAACTGCCCGGGTGCGGCGGACTTCCTTTTCCGGGAGGGGCACGATGACTGAACTCTGTTTTGACGGCGTCTGCCGCATCCTGCTCCTGCATTCCGCACGCCTTACGCCCGAGACGGTCGGAACGTCGTCCGCGCGGCTCGCATCGATGATCGAGGAAACCTCTCCCGATCTCGTGATCCTCGACGGCGACACCTTCGCCTCACCCGTCCCCGATCCCGCCGCGCTTCTGGCCGCCTTCCTCGGACCGCCGGTTCGCCGCGGCATCCCATGGACCTGCACTTATGGCGACGGCGAGCGGAAAACGGGCTTTCTGCCAGAGGATCTCGAGAGGATCATGGCGTCCGTTGCCGGATATGTCCACGGCGAGCGCGCACAGGGCATCGACGGCATCACGAACGCGGTGATCCCGATGCGCGCGGGCGGCGAGATCCGGTTCCTCATCCGCCTCTTCGACACGCACCGCGAGACGACGGGCTATGAGCGGGATTACGGTTCCCCCGGACGCTCCCGCCTGCCGTATCCGCTCTATTCGCATCACTACATGGACGGCGTGCGCTTCTGTCAGACGGCGTGGTTCGGCGAGGATCACCAAAGACGCTGTGAGGCCGCAGGACACGCGCTCCGCGAGCTCTTCGTCTTCCACACCCCGACGCCCGAGCACGCGCAGATCCCCCTGAATCAGGCGGCGTGCCGCTTCGACGGCGTTTTCCGCGAGGACTCGAAGTGCCAGACGGTGAACGGCGGGATCTCTTCGGCGGCGGCGGAGAGCCGGGACGTTATGGCGATCCTCTGCGGGCATGAAGAGACCAACGACTATTTCGGTCAATGGGCCGGCATGACGCTCGGAGTGCTGCCCGCGTTTGAAAACGGCGCGTGGCTCGTCACGACCGACGGCGGCCCGGCCGCGATCCGGCGGGTCAACGCATAGAAGAATCATACGGAGGGAACCATGGCGAACATCCGGCTGCACTATCTCATCGGCGACGTCCACCGGGGCGGTCACGACGTCCACCGGGTCGCCGCGAACCTGCGCGTATTGTTGCGCGAGGCGGGCGGCTTTGATCTGACCTATGTCTGCGACACGAAGCGGACGCCCTTCTCCCCGGAGCCGATCTCGGACGTGACCTTCGCGGAATACTTCCGCCGCGGGATGGTTGATTCCGCGGATGTCATCGTCTTCAACTGCGGCAACTATCGCTTCAACACGCTCGAGGAACAGAAGATCCTGACCGACGCGGTCTCGGGCGGCGCGGGATTCGTCTTTCTCCACGGCGATCATCCGTGCTACTGGGCCGAGGTCGGGATGAAGCCGTTTCCCGAGATCGAGAAGATGGCGATGATGATGTGGCGCGAGCCGACCTCCCACGGGGATTACGGCGACTGCCATGTGACGATCCGGGACCGCGAGCACCCGATCACGGCGGGACTCGGCGATTTCGACACGCGCGACGAGCTCTTCTGCGGAATGAAAAACGTCTGGGGCGTCCCCGCGCATGTGCTCGCCACAGCCTATTCCGACAAGAACGTGATCTCCCGCCACGGTCAGCCCGGCACGGGGAACGACGAGCCCGTGGTCCTCACGGGACGGTATGGGAAGGGGAGAACGGTCAATCAGGTGCTCGGACACGTCTGGCCGTTCTACACGATGCACGGCATGGGTGAGAACACGATGCGGTCCTTTGCGCCGCGCGCCCTCAGGCAGATCTTCGTCCGATCCTGTGAATGGGCTGCTGTCGGCAGGACCGAGAGAACGCACGACTACGACGGGCGCGGCGTGCTCGTCTGAAAACAATACAAAACCACCGCAATCAAAGGAGGACATCATGGAAAAACGTGAGACCAGATTCGACCGCTCGCGGCTGAACATCGGGACGTACTGCATCGACACCTACGCCCGCGACGAAGCGCATGTCCGCGAGATGAAGGAGTGCGGCATCGACTTTCTGACCGCTGCGCCCGCAGACCCCGAGCTGCTCGACAACTGCGCGAAATACGGCATCGGCGTGGTGGCGACGGGCATACTCCCCGGCTGGTGGGGCGGCGACGGCGTGAACGCGGGCAAGATGGAGACGGCGGTTCCGCTCGAGAAAGTCCGCGAAGCCGCGGCGAAATTCGCCGATCACCCGGCGATCTGGGGCATCGACGCCGGGGACGAGCCGAGCGCGCTCGATTACCCGCATTACGGCCGCCTCATCAAGCTCGCCGAAGAGCTCTTCCCGGGCAAGCTCATCTACCTCAACCTCTACCCGAACTACGCTTCCGTCGCCGAGAATTCCACCTCTCAGGTCTATTCCCAGCTCGGCACGGCGACCTATCAGGAGTACATCGACCGCTATATCGAAGAGGTGAAAACCGATTACCTCTGCCTCGACAACTACGAATTCGCAGCGGGGACGGCGAAGCTCTACGACAACCTCCGCATCGCCGCAAATGCCTGCCGCGCAGACGGACGTGACTTCTGGATGGTCATCCAGGTCAATTCGAGCAAGCCGGAGAAGTGGCTCTCCGAAGACATGCTCCGTCATCAGGCGTTCTCCTGCCTCGCGTTCGGTGCGGTGTCGCTGAACTGGGCCTGCTGGACTGCCGGATGGTGGCACAACGAGGTCCTCGACAAGGAGGGCAAAAAGACCGAGCAGTATGAAAAGCTCAAGACGGTCAACGCGGAGGTCCGCCGCCTCGAAGGGGACTACATGGCGCACCGGAACGTCCGCACCGTCTTCCTCGGTCAGCCGGACGAGGCCGCGGCATCCTCCGGGGTTGAGATCGCAGAGACCTACGCCGATCCGCTCTTCACCGAAGTGAAGCTGGAGGACGGCGGTCTGTTCCTCGCGGGCGAGATGGTCTCGCGGGAAGGGGACGGCCGCGCGCTCTTCCTCTGCGACGTGTCGGATGCGTCGTTCGCGGGCGAGCCGAAATCCCGCACCCTGACGGTCGACTTCGCCGAGGGGTACGAGATCTCCTATGCCGCCAGCACGGACGGATGTGAGGTCGAGGTCGTCGGAGACAAACTCCGCGTCACCCTCCCGCCCTACGCCGCCGTGCTCCTCACCGGAGAAAAGCAGGCGTAAGACTGCAAAAAGACGATGGGCTGTCGCGTTCACTCCAGAAGACGGAGAAACGCGACAGCCATTCTCTATATTCTTTGCGTTCGGCGTTTGATTTCTCCTTTATCAGATGAGCCGGCTTTACAATGAAATCGAAAGCACCGAAAAGAGGTTTTTCCCGAAGGATAGGGTGTTCTGCACTCTATGAAGTATGGGTCAGGACATCGCGCTCGACACGAGGGAGCTGCACATCCCGAGCGAGCTTTTTGAAAAAAGGCGGACGAAAACTCTGATTTGGTTTATCGTGTGGTCCGGATATACCAGAAAAGATGCCCTTCACGAACTGAGATTCCCGCCGAATCCGCGGGATTTGTCCCGTTCGGCGCGGGCACGGTCGAAGGCAAGCAGCTTGATCCCGCGATCGACCGTGTTCCGGTAGATCTTTTCCATATCGTTCAGATGCGGCTGCGACATGTTGATGCCCGTGAGATGCGGGAGGGAGCAGAGTGTCTCGATATAGTGATCGCCGCGCCCGCAGAAATGCACAGCTCCGCCGCCGAACCGCTTCAAGAGCTCTCCGTCGTATGGCGCGGCGTATTCCTCATACAGCTCCGGAGACAGGTTCATCGCGCTGTCGTCCCGCAGCAGAATGGCGCCGCGGTGCCGCAAGATCCCCCAATGCGCGTTCATGTCGGTGTGCATCGGGTACAGCTCGTACCATTTGCCGAGGAAGGCCGTGTAGGTCTCCGTGAGCAGGGACATCACGGCGTGCACGAGCTCCGGTTCGTCGTACATGGCATAGAACATTTCGCCGCCCCACATCAGTTCGCAGATATCGAGCGGGCCCTGCGTATCGGGATGGAACATCTCAACATACCGGCTGATCTTCGGCCATTGACGCACCGCTTCGCGGTAATACTCACCAAACTCGAACACACGCCGCCCGAATCCGTTCGTCAGGGATGGGATCCCGCGCTCCGCCAGCTCCCGGATCCGGTCTGTGTCGTCGAACGGTCGTGTGGTCGGCAGGGTATCCATGGCGCGCGGCATCTCGAAGATCTCCGCGCCGAACAAGGAAGAGAGGATCCCGGTGCCGTAATTCGCGCGGACACAGAGATTCAGTCCCCGACCAGCCAGCGCGGCGGATACGTTCTGCATCTGGGAGACCAGCATCAGCTCGTAATCCTCCACCGCATCGTTGATGTTCACATGGGGCAGGACGACTGCCGGTTCGGAAACCCGCTTCCGGTACGGCGAGAAAATGTCTCCCCGGAACCTTCCGTAAAGAAAATCCTCCCATTGACGGCTGAAATCCTCTTCCGTTTCCGGATCGATTCTGGATTCGATATCATCGAGCAGGGAAATCGTCTGACTGGAGAGCGGCTTCATGCTGTTTCCTCATTTCTTCCGGCTGGTCCGGCGTGTCGGTCCTTTTGCTCCATTATACCACAAGATTTCCCTTTTGTTAAGCGATACCGGCAAAAAAGGGAGCATCTTCGCCCTGATTTTGCAGGTGATCGCGCAGGACATGTCTTCCGGAAGCAACCTTTCCGCATCTGCCCGGGCTCTTCATCGGACTGGCATACAAAAAGCCCGGCATTCCACCGGGCTTTCCGCCGTCCGCCGCGATGACGAACGGGATGATCTGATTCTTCCGGTTTGCGCGAAGCTCGAATCAGTTGCCGTTTTCGAGATTCTCCGCAAACTTGTTGTATGCCTTCTCGAGCGCCTTGTTGCCGACCTTTTCGCTCTTCTTGTAGTTGGAGGCGAAGTCGGGGTTGTCGTTCGACAGCGGCGTGGAGAAGCTGGAGCTCATCATGAAGTTCGAGAGCGCCTGGTCGTAGGCGAGCGCGAAGGGAGAGGTGATGGCGTCGTGGATGAGGTCGATCATCTTCGCGTCGTCCTGACCGTTCGCGTACTTGACCTTCAGGCCGTTCTCATACCATTCGGGGATGACCGTGCGGTTCGTTTCGCGGCCGCAGACTTCCAGAACGGTGCAGACATATTCCATCGAATCGAGCGGCAGGGTCATCAGGATGACGCCGATCTCACTCGTGTCGTGCATGGAGGTGACGTAGTGTTCCTGTTCCTCGTTGAGCTTCGGATAGGGAAGCGCGCTCATCTGGAATTCCACTTCGCGGAACTTGGACAGATCGCCGAGGCGGTTATAGCCGACCAGCGTCGTCAGGCTGTTGGAGAAGAGCGTCTGCAGCGTGGCGACGGAGGCGTCTGCCAGGTCGTAGTGCGAGCCTTCCGTGTGGTTGAAGAGCTGGATCATCTTGTCGAGGATCTCAACGGAACGTTCGTTGTTGAAGCAGTACTTCGGCCCCTCGTCCGTGCGCTCGATGAACTGGATGTCCGTCGCGATGAGGAAGGGGATCATGGAGCCCCAGCGGCCCCAGCAGGTGAAGCCGAAGCGGTCCTCGCCCTGCTTCATCTGTCCGTCACCATTCAGGTCCTGATGGGTCTGCTCGATGACGGAGATCATGGCGTCATAGGTCCATTTCCCGTCGAACACGATGTTCGTGATGTAGTTCGGATCCTGATAGGTGTTGTTCAGGATGTCCTTGTTCTGATACAGGCAGTGGCAGGACTGAAGCGCGTCGGTGAAATAGTCACCGATGAGCAGGTACATGCCGCCCTCGATGAACTGGCAGTCCTTCATCGCCTCGGTGTACCAGTAGTTCTGGTCGAAGTCGATGACGGGCGCATTGTAAATGTTGTGGATGTAACCGTCGCGGGACAGGTTCGCCATGGCGCGGATATCGTTGACCACGACGTCGAACGCATCGTCGCCGGACACCACGAGCTTCTTGACGTCGCCTTCGGCGCTGCCGACGGTGAAGGAGGTCTCGGTGAACTCGAACTTGATGTTGAGGAGCTCGGCGATCTTCTGATTCCGGTTGAAGACGGCGTCGTTCACCGCTTCGCCGTTCAGCTCGCCGGAACCGCGGATCAGGTAGTCGGCGTTCGTCGCGTCGTTTTCATCGATGGAGGAAGAGACGCGGAACGAGCGTCCGCCGAAATCCGTGTCTGCGAAGGGATCCACCCAGACTTCCTCTTCCTCTTCGACGGCATCGGCGGGTGTGCCGTCTGCCTGAGGCGTTTCATCTTTCTTGTCGTCGGTTCCGTTTTCGGAACAGCCGACCATGACGGATAGGCATCCCGCTGCGAGGAGCAGGGCGAGAAGCAGGCTGATGATTTTTTTCATGGCGATCTCCCTCCGCGCGATTCAGCGACGCGCAAGTCTGACGTTGAAAATGATTCCTTAAGTGTCTTTGTTAAGACTGTTATATTATATCACAAGCCGCCGGGTCTTGTCAATGATTGGTGACATTTTTGATCGCTTTTTTGAAACCATTTTGCAACTTCGGCATCTCAGGCTTGATCCGGAGTGCCTTTTCCGTCCGGGAAACGCGCGGATTCCCTGTTGAACATTCTGTAAACAAAATGTAAACCCTCGCGCAAGCACTTTCCTTTAGCGCGTTAATGTGGTAAAATGATGAAGAATTCAAACGGTCCTTCCAACACGGACGGACTCAACATGCAAGGAGATTATCCATACCATGAAAAAGGTTTTCGCTCTTCTGATCGCCGCCGTCCTGCTGCTCTCGTTGGCTGCCTGCGGCGCTTCCTCTCCGAAAAACGATCCCGCTGTCGCCGGAAGGACCGGCTTCATCATGGGGATCGACCCCGAATATCCGCCCTTCAGCTACCTCGGCGACGACGGCAACTACACCGGCTTCGACGTCGAGATCTGCCAGGCCGTCTGCGATTATCTCGGCTGGAACATGACGATCTTCGGGGTGAACTGGGATGAAAAGCTCGTCCAGCTCGATTCCCTCGAATGCGACTGCGTCTGGTCCGGCATGACGATCCTCGACAGCATGAAGGACGCCGGGTACGTCATTTCCAAGCCGTATTACGACAACACCCAGGTCCTCGTTGTGAAGGAGGACAGCGGGTTTGCCTCGTCCGCGGATCTGGCGGGGAAGCTCGTAGCTGTCCAGCTCGGCACCTCCGGTGAGATCCTGCTCCAGAACGATCTTGCCGATCTCGCCGCGACCTTCGGCGATGTCATCACCTGCGACAGCTTCCTGAAATGCTTCACGGAGCTTGCCGGGAATTCCGTCGACGCGGTATTCGTGGACCTTCCCGTCGCGGCAAGCTATGCAGCGGAGCATGAAGGCTTCAAGATCATCGACGAGCAGCTCGGCGCCGAACAGTACGGTATCGCGTTCCGCTCGGGCGACCAGGCGCTCTGCGATGCGGTCGAAAAGGCGATCGCCGCGCTCGTGGAGAATGGCAAGTACGCAGAGATCGCGGCCAAGTATCCGGATATCGTCAACAACCTTCTGTTCCTGAACGACTGATGCCGGAACCGGATCCAACCGGCAGAATCAAATAGAAGACATGAGCCCGAAGGCGCATTTCCGTGCTTTCGGGAGCTTGTCTTTTCAGTCCGAAGGCTTATCGGCGGACATCTTCATCAATCTCCATCCGTGAGGTGCATTTCATGTCGCTCTTGACGATGATCCTCAAAATGAGCGAGGGGCTCGGGAAGACCTGCGCGATCTTCTTCCTGACGCTCTGGTTCTCCCTGCCGCTCGGCATGATCGTGGCGCTTCTGCGCATGAGCAAAAACAAGATCATCTCCTCCGTCATCCGGTTCTTCATCACCGTGCTGCGCGGGACCCCCTTGATGCTGCAGCTTCTGGCGGTGACCTACGGCCCGTACTATCTCTTCCATGCCAACGTCTCGCGCAACAAGCTGATCCCCGTCGTGATCGCGTTCTCCATCAACTACGCAGCATATTTCGCCGAGATCTACCGCGGGGGCATCGAATCGATCCCCAAGGGGCAGTATGAAGCGGCGACGGTCCTCGGCTACAGCCGGTTTCAGACCTTCATGCGGATCGTGCTGCCGCAGGTCATCAAGCGCATCATGCCCAGCGTGACCAACGAGGTCGTGACCCTTGTCAAGGATACGTCGATGGCCTTCACCGTCTCGTATCAGGAGATGTTCACGATCGGCAAGCAGATCGCAAACTCCCAGACGAGCTTCACACCGTTCATCGTGGCGGGCGTCTTCTATTACCTGTTCAACTTCATCGTCGACCGGGTGATGGGACGCATCGAAAAGCGTCTGAATTATTACAGCTGAGAGGAGGGGAGCACGATGTCAGCGATCACCGAAAACAAAGCGCCGGGATCCGTTCCCATCCTCGAGATCCGCGGACTCCGCAAGGCGTTTGACCGGGTGCCGGTCCTCCGTGATATCTCGTTCACCGTCAACACCGGCAACGTCGTCACCATCATCGGTCCTTCCGGCTCCGGCAAATCGACGCTTCTGCGCTGCGCCTCGTTTCTCGAAAACGCGAACGACGGCGACATCCTCTACGACGGACAGTACGCGATGAAGGGCGGCGTCTACGCCCCAAAAAAGGAATTGAACCGCTTCCGGACGCTGTTCGGAATGGTCTTTCAGAATTTTAACCTCTTCCCGCACTATTCGGTCCTGAAGAATATCTGCGAGCCCCCCACCCTCCGCGGATGCGACCGGGAAGAAGCCCGGGAGAGGGCCTCGGAGCTGCTCAAGAAGATGGGTCTGGAAGGGAAGGAGAACGCGTATCCCTGCCAGCTCTCCGGCGGTCAGCAGCAGCGAGTCGCGATCGCCCGCGCCCTGGCACTCAATCCCGAGATCCTCTATTTCGACGAACCGACCAGCGCGCTCGACCCGGAGCTCACCGGCGAAGTGTTGAAGGTCATCCGTCAGCTCGCGGAGGACCATATGACCATGGTCGTGGTGACGCACGAAATGTCCTTTGCCCATGCCGTGAGCCATCAGGTGATCTTCATGGACGGCGGCTACATCATGGAAGAAGGCAGCCCGGAACAAATCTTTGAAAATCCGCAGCAGGAGCGCACCAAACGCTTCCTGAGCAATTACAAGAAATGAACGACATCCGATATGCGCTGCTCGATCCGACGGGGAATCTGACCGTTCTGGTCGAGACGGCCGTTCAGCCGGAAAATCAGCCCGGCATCGCCAAACAGATTATGGAACGGGAGCCGGAGGCGGAACAGGTGGGATTCCTCTCGCCGGATCCCGACGGCATCGCGCTTCGTATGGCCGGGGGAGAGTTCTGCGGAAATGCCGCGATGAGTGTAGCGGTCCTCTGTGCGATGGATCGCGGCATTCCGGACGGGATCGTCCCCGTCACCGTCGCGGGCCAGCCGGAACCCGTCCTGGTTTCGGTCATGGCATTGCCCGACGGCGCGATGCGGGGAACGCTCACGATGCCGGACCCGGTCTCCGTGGGAGAAGAGCGTTTTCCCGACGGAGCGCTGCGCCCGGTCGTGCGGTTTCGCGGCATTTCGCATGTGATCCTCGAAGCCCCGCTCAACCGGAAAACGGCTGAAGCGTCCGCGCCGGTCTGGTGCCGCCTGCTCGGTGCCGAATCGCTCGGCATCATGATGCTGGACCGCACCGCGCAGACACTCGTTCCGCTCGTCTATGTCCCGGCAGCCGAGACGCTGTTCTGGGAGAACTCGTGCGCCAGCGGGACCTCTGCGGTCGGTGCATTCCTGGCTGCCGAAAAAGGCCCCGGATCCTGGTCCCTCCGTCAGCCGGGGGGATCGCTCCGCGTGAAGGTGAGTGCGGCGGGAAAGATCCTCCTCACCGGGACCGTCCGGCTGCGTTATCGCCGGCACATGCCGATCCGGGCAGAGTCGCGCTGAACGGTCCGGCGGACCCGGCAAACCGAACGAATCGAATGACATACGAAAGGAAGATATCCATGAAACACCCCGGACTGCGCATCCTCTCGCTGCTTCTCGCAGTAGTGTTCCTCACCCTCACCGCCTGTTCCGAGAAAAAACCGGACGGCACCCCGGGCGAGCCGCAGAACACCCCATCGGCCCCCGCTTCGGACACCGCGCCGGAGAACACACCCGCGGAAACCGAAGCGGAAGGACCGTCCCTCGCCTTCGACAAGCAGGACTATGGCGGCGTCGTTTTCCACATCCTTACCTGCTCCGAAGCGGATTATGAATACAACGCCGAAGAAGAGACCGGCGAGCGCGTGAACGACGCGATCTTCGCCCGCAACCGCAACGCCGAGGAATACCTCAACATCGATCTCGACGTGATCTATGAATCCGGCGCGTGGGCGACCCGGGACACCTACAACAATCTCGTGCGCGCGTCGATCACCGCCGGGGACAACGCATACGACTACGTCACAGGCATGATCTCCTGCATCCAGCCGCTCGCCTCGACGCAGTACTTCATGAACCTGAACGAGATGCCCGGGATGGAGCTCTCGAATCCGTGGTGGGTCTCCTCGATGCAGAAGGAACTGTCCCTCAACGGGAAGCTCCTCTCGATCATCGGCGACGTCTCGCTCTCCCTCTATAAAGGCCTCTCCGTCTTTTTCTTCAACCAGAACCTTCTCGAAGAGCGGAACATGGAGGATCCCTTCACGCTCGTGCGCGAGGGCAGATGGACGGTCGACAAGATGATCGAGCTCGGCGCCGACACCGGATCCGACCTCAACGGCGACGGCGCGTTCAGCCTCGGGGACGATCTCTACGGCACGGTGATCTACGAAGTCGTGTGGCGCTCCTTGAACGCGGCGGTCGACGTGCATCCGGTCCACATCGGCGCGGACGGCTTGCCCGTCGTGGATGATCTCGACGAGCGCGCCATCACCGTCATAGAAAAGCTCACCTCGTTCCTGCACGATCACGACGACGTGTGGATCAAGGACACCACCGAATCCGATCTGCGCGACATCTTCATCAACGGGCGTGCGCTGTTCTTCCTCGGCAAGCTGAACGGGATGGAGGCGATGGGCAACATGGAGGCCGACTACGGCATCATCCCCATGCCGAAGTACGACGAGAGCCAGCCCGCCTACTACACGCAGATCGCCACGGCCACCCAGATCATCCTCGTCCCCGTTACGACGGGAAGCGCGGACGTCACCGGCCATGTGCTCGAGACCCTCTGCTTCTTCACATGGCGCGACGTGGTGGACGAATACTATGAGAACGCGCTCCAGACCCGGTACAGCCGCAGCGAAGCGACGTCCGAAATGCTCGACATCATCCGGCAGGGAGCAGTGAACGGCTTCGACTATTCCTATTCCACCGCCATCGCGGGTGATCCGTGGGTCAACAAGATCGTCAGCGACTATTCCTTCCGCGCGATCGCACCGGCCTCCGCGTTCAAATCGCAGAAGAAGGTCTGGGAAAAGGCCATCGAAAAAATCCTTGAGAATTATCAGTAACGGCGCGCGCCGCCCGGCGTTTTCCATGAAGCATCCGATCCTTCCACGGAAAGGCGGGACCACATGAAAAAGCATCCGATCCTGTGGATCCTCCTCGGCATCCTCGCCGCCCTCCTTTTGTGTTTCGGCATCCTCGCCGCCGAGATCGCGCGCGACGCCAAGACGGACGAAACCCGGTCGGCGGACTGCATCCTCGTCCTCGGCGCGGGGACCTGGGATGGCGAGGTCTCCCCGGTTTTCCGCGAGCGGCTGTCCCACGCCGTCGATCTGTACCGCGCGGGATATGCGCCGAAGATCATCCTGACGGGCGGCCTCGATCCGAGGAACACCGTGACCGACGCGGAAGCGGCCAGACGGTGGCTGGAGGCAGAGGGGATCCCCGCCGAAGACGTGTTCCTGGAGGAGCAATCCCGCTACACGCACGAGAATTTCGTCTATGCGCGCCGGATCATGGAGCGGGAGGGGATGAAGACCGCGCTCGTGGTGAGCGATCCGCTCCACATGAAACGGGCGATGCTCTGCGCGCGGGATTTCGGCGTCGAGGGGTTCGCGAGCCCGACGCCGACAACGCGCTACCGGACGGCCCGCTCGATCGTGCCCTTCATGATCCGGGAGACGGGATGCCTCTTCGCGTACGGCGTCTGGCGGATCGTCACAAGACCCTGGAATCGATAAAGCGCAACAGAAAACGGGTTGTCGCAAATAGGGCAAAAGTTTTCGCCCGCCTTTTCCAAAAGGCGGCAGGGTGTCGGGGCAGCGCCCTGACCCGCACTCCGCAGAGTGCGGAACACCCAAAACTTCCAGAGAGT